>JBHJNC010000201.1:0-7567 GCA_048497675.1 Gimesia maris | reverse complement strand
GGAATTCCAAAGGTTTTTTTAAGATATTTGGTAAAAAACCGATGTTTTTCGCTGCTGAAAAAATATTAGAAAAAAACCATAACAGTATGACATTCTGTTTGTTATGTTTTTTTAAGATGAAGAAAAACCGTAAAACCCCGTATTTATACGGAGCAAAGAGGGGTTTTATTTTTTTAACAGAAATTGATTTTATTGAAAACCCCATTATGATACCGCTATTATGGCAGACCAACAGATATATGATAGAATTTTATTCGGTTCCGAACAGCTTGATATGCGTATTAGCGAATTGGCTGCTCTTATTACAGATGCCTATGGGGCTTGTGAGAATGTGACGGCTCTGGTTCTTTTGGAAGGGGCGAGGGTATTTGCCGATAGGCTCTTTTCCAAATTGGACGTGCCGCTGGATGTGGAATATATGAAAATTTCCAGCTATCACGGAGGCACAAAATCCACCGGCGAAATTCTGTTCGATTTTCCCAGTCACCTTTGCGCGAAATTTCAAGACAGGAATATACTGATCATCGACGATATCTATGATACGGGCCTGACGCTGCATTCGTTAATTGAGCATATCCAGGACTATAAGCCCAAAAGCATCAAGACCTGCATCCTGCTCGGTAAAAAACGTATCCATAAAAAAGAGGTTCAGATTGACTTTCTCGGGTTTTCCGTTGAAGATGTCTTTGTGATTGGATACGGTATGGATTATAAGGATCAATATCGGGATCTGCCTTTTGTGGCGGCACTGTCTGATAAGTGGATAGAGGATAATTCAAATTCTTCAAAATCGATATCCAAGAAAACATTAAAGGTTTAAAAAGAGAGATTCGTATGAGTGATATCTATCTGATGGTTAAGAAAGTCGATGAAGCAGGTTACAAAGCGGCACTGCTTGGACTTTCACATAATAAAAAGAAATCTCCGGAGTCGATGTCGTCAGTGGCCGAAAAATTGGCTGACAAAGACGGCGGGCATAATAAATTTCTCGAAAGTATTGTCCTTTGGCTGGATGTCCGTGCGCCCCGGTATTTCTGGCAGGAAGCTGATACGTTTCGTCTTTCGACCAAGCAGTCCGAAAGCACGATGCATACGCTGACGCAGGAACTGCTTGCCATCGACATCGACAATCCCAAACAGACACAGCGGTTTTTAGAGGACAACTTTGAGCCGGAAAGCTGCACACCTCAAACGCTTCGCTGGATCTATGATGCCGCAAAAACGAATGATCTGATCGCCGTGAAAAAACGTCTGCCGGAAGGATTTTTGCAGACGCGGACCTGGTGTATGAGCTATAAGACGCTGCGGAATATTATTCTGCAGCGGCGTACGCATCGCCTGCCGCATTGGAAGGAATTCATTCGCCAAACACTCGAACAGGCCAGTCATCCGGAGCTGCTGCCGGGATTATCCGCCAAAACCGCCCGGCTGGAAAATTCGGCGCCGATCTAAGGCGTCTTAGCTGTGTTCGGTCGCCATCGCAAAGGCAGGGCTATTTTGTTCCGTATGGACGGTAATGCCGGCCAGCTGAAGACGGCGAAATTTGGCTTCGAAAAGGACGGCTTCGAGTGAACCGAAAAAGAATATCATATACCCGAATAGTTCGGTGATTTCTTCGATGACCCGTTTATATTCGCGCAGGTAATCGTCGCCCATAAGCAATTGCAGAAAATGCCCGTTGCCGACAAGCTGTGCAATTAATGTAATAATGACAAAGCTTGCCCATAATACGCCAAATGACGACGATGAGACAAACCGTTCAATCTGCGGCAGCAGTTCTGTCCAGTTTTTCTTTGCTTGCCAACAGGCATAAAACAGCATTATCCCGGCGGGTATTTGCCAGCGGATAAATGGGAGATTATCAAAAATGCCATCCATTTCACGAAATGCGGCGGTGGCCGAAATCAAGCTGAATTGGATAAATAAACACCGCATTAAGGGTTCATTTGAAGCGCCTATCACAAAAACTACCGTCGCAAAGCCGATAAATGTGAATTGAAGCCATTCGATGGGGCCATTTTCATAAAATAATGAATAATCACCATCCACAATCAGGTGAGGCAGCATAGAGAGTCCGCCCAGAAGTAAAAGCGTGTATAATGAAAACCTTACTATTGTCTGTAAGGCTTTAAGTTGTCTTTTCTGCATTGTCTCCGCCGAATTTAATAAATTTTTGGAACGAGCTTAACCTGACTTAAATAAAATGTCAAGATGGGGAAAATAAATGACTTGCAGAGTTATTCCAACAGGCTTTGGGCGTACCGGTCGGTCATCCCCGATACATAGTCGCAAACCACTCGCTTTAGCCCTTCGGCGGGAATCATATTCTGATAATATTTTGGCATCCGTTCCGGCTGACTGATGAATAATTCGAACAGCTGTTTGAGCCAGATGCCTGCTTTGTTGGCAGATTCGGCAATCTGCGGATGCAGATAGAGATTCTTGAGCAAAAACCGCTCCAACTCACCAAGCTGTTTTTCGACCGAGGGGGAAAGCTCAATCAGGCGGCAGGGGCAGCGATAAGCCTGTTCTAAATTGTGGATTTGGTGCTTTAGCAGATTGGCCTTACTGTTTTCAATCGCATCACTGACGATAAAATCAAGAATTGCTTTGGAAATACGGGTCCGCCGAATAACCATATCCTCGATTTGTTCGGCACCGACGACCAGTCTGGCATCATCATATAGCGACAGGCCGACAAGGTGCTGTTCATTGAGGATGCGCGACCGCAGCCCGTCTTCCAGGTCATGGCAGTTATAAGCGATACGGTCGGCCAGGTCGGCCACGCGGCCTTCCAGGCAGGCCGGCTCGGAATTTGTGTCAGGATTATCGTAGGGACTTTGGTGCTTGGCGATGCCCATTCGGGTTTCGTACATCAGATTCAGGCCCGCGAATGCCGGGTAAGGATGCTCCAGAAAATCCACAATCCGCAGAGACTGGCTATTGTGCTCGAACCCGCCGGCATCAGCCATCAGACGATTGAGAGCCGTTTCTCCAGCGTGTCCAAAAGGGCTGTGGCCCAGGTCGTGCGCCAGACATATCGCCTCCGTGAGGCTTTCATTCAGATTCAGCACCCGCGCGATCGTCCGCCCAATCTGAGCCACTTCAATACTATGTGTCATCCGTGTGCGGTATTGATCATTCAGTCCCGTGGTGAAAACCTGCGTTTTTCCTTCCAGGCGGCGAAACGCCGCAGAATGAATAATCCGGTCACGGTCACGTTCAAAATCGGTGCGGTATTTATGGGGCTTTTCAGGGACTTGTCTGCCCCGGCTGTAGGCTTCAATGACGGCGTATGAGGCGAGGGTTTGCATATTATTTGGCCGGCAATCCGAGTTTGCCGCTCTGGTCAATCAGGGCTTCGTACAATTCTGTCATACTCTGGCTGATCACATCCGTATCGCTGCAGACGTGCATAAAGTTGGTATCGCCGTCCCAGCGGGGGACAACATGAATGTGCAGATGCTCCGGCAATCCTGCCCCGGCGCATCGTCCGAAATTCATTCCGACATTAAAGCCGTGCGGACGGATTGCTGCGGTCAAGGCGGTCTGGCAATCGCGAATCAGCTTGGTCATCGTCAGCAGTTCGCTTTCCGATGTCTGATCCAGTGAGCCAATGTGGCGAATGGGAGCAATCAGCAAGTGGCCATTGTTGTATGGAAAGCGGTTAAAGACAACGATGGCTTCCGGGGTCCGCCACAAGACAAAGTTGTTTTTGTCTTCTTCGGGAGCGGCAATATAATCACACAAAAAACAGGGACTTTTTTGAGAAAGTCCCTGAATATATTTAATCCGCCATGGAGCCCACAAATTGTTGCGTTCCATATCTCTGTTGTCCGTTTAGGGTTGGTTTTCGAGCAATTGGATGTCGACCTTCTGTTCGACGACGACCGACGGAACCGAATCGCCCAGCGGCAGCAGAAATGCGGCATTCGCGACGATCTTGTACTGCTGTGTGTCGCTTATGACGGTGCCGGAAGTTAAGTCAAACAGAATCTTGCCGCCGCCATCGATGGATTGAAACTGATAATCACGAAGGAATCCAAAGAGTCCCCGCATCTGGAAAGACCCTTCGTAGGGCTTGGGAAATTCCTCGAGCGTCTTTTCGCTGAGCTGATAGGTCGTATTGATCAAGGCCTTGGCGGCTTGTCCGTCCTGGTCCTGCTGCACCGAATCCAGCGTGTAGGTTGTCACCCGGCACGGGGTGTTGGGTATCGGAATCGGCCAGGCAACCACCTGGGTATTGGTCCATTGCGTCCCCGGTTGTACCCCGTCCAGCGGATTGGGTACGGAGGCAATCGAATCCCACAAATACCACTGCATTGCGACAAAATCATAAATCATATCGGGATTTTTGATGATGATATCTTTGCGGGTCGTGTCAAAAGCGGTCTTACCGATTTCCAGCAGGAGTTTTTCCAGCCCGCTGAAATCCTGTATCTTGCCGGTGGGAGAAAGCTCCAGGGTAAAGGGTTTGCCTTTCAGATTCTCTATGGCATCGCCGGATTGGGGGCTTTTGCCGGTAAAGGAACCTCGCGCGACACTGACGGATTCGCAGACGCATTCCAGTTTGGTCAGTCCAAACGGGTCGACTTGAGTCGGCTTATACGCCATCACCATTTCCAGCGTCTCTGTTGCTTTTTGGGGTTTGCCTTGTTTGCCGCCGCTGCCGGAACTGGTCAGTTCAATTGACGTTTCGCGGGTGGAAACCATACGGTAGCGAAGCGTTTTGTTTTGCTCGAAATTAACCACCAGCAAATTCGCTCCCCGCGGCGCGATAACCTGCTCGCGGCAGCCGGAAACACATGCGGCGCCAATCAGCCCGCAGATAGCTATGATACACATAAAATGAGATTGAAACCGTACCATCCGGAATCCTTTCACCGTCTTTACACGAACACAAATTTCAAATTAATTGTCAATTACTGGATTTTCTTTAAGCTGATCCCATTGGTAAGGCTCATGACTAACGTATCCGGCAAAGCATCGGCGGGTGCGTTCTGCGGCATTTCCGATGCGGTATAGGTACTGACCAGTGTTTCTTCATAGAGTTCAACGCTGCCGTTGGATGGGTTGAAAACCAGCTTGCCGCTGAACGTATCCTGACTGTCGAACATCTTGGCAAACATTCCCATCGCTCCGCTGGAAGATTGCCCGTCCGCTTTTTTGCCTAAACTTTCTTTGGCAGTCATATCAATGACAACCCTGTTCTTGCCGGCTTCGGCAACAGTATAGGTTTTCTCAAACGTCTTGGGAGCCAGCAGGCCGGGCGGAGAGGGAACTACTTCGGTCCAGCTTTGTTGGGCCGAAAGAGCGTTTATGTCTTCGGGCAAAGGCAGCTGGTGACGTTCGATAATGCTTTCATCTGAGAAGGATTTCTTGACCAGATTCACACCTTCACCGCCGGTGGCGGCAGCACGGATGGCGTTGGCATCGACGACCTGGATTTGCCCGACTGGGCTGATGGAGATACGATAGCCCTGGCCAATCAATTGATTCAGCGTATCGGCTTTCGAATTCGGATCATCGCTGTTGAATTCGTAGCGGACTTGATTTTTATTTACAGTTTTGCAGCGAATACCTTTTATTACAATGTCGGCGGTGGCAGTGCCATCAGCGGCAACGCTGGTAATAGTCTGGTCAAACATCAGCGTGATCGTGGTGCTGGTCTGATTATGATCGGACTTTTTCATCGTCGGCTGGTCAAACTTGTAATCCTTAAGCATTGTTGTGGTTGACTCGTAGCTTGCGGTCTGCCCTTCCTGCATCTGAAGGGATAATTCGGCCGAAGGTGTACATCCATTCAACACCAGCCCGATCAATACGACAGTTGAAACACTCCAAAACAGCATTCGCGACATAATTGTCTCCTTAAGTCAAGTTTATAGTCAAAGTTCCATTTTAACTCACAAAGCAAAATTATAGTCGGAGCAACCCTGCCTGACAATACTTTCTTTTGCCTATTTTTATTTTCTATGTCGTTGAATCCGGAAACAGAGAAAAAAATCCCGGAGCTTTTCTGAAAATTCAGGGTTTTTTCCGAGGCCAATACTCGCTATAATACCGCTTTTGAATGTATTGTAATGTAACCCTATTTCTGGAGTAGATACAGATGCGCAGTGACACAATTAAAAGCGGATTCCAGCGGGCGCCCCACCGGGGACTTCTTCATGCCTGCGGTGTGAAAGAACAAGATATGGGCAAACCCTTTATCGGCGTTGCCAACAGCTTCTGCGAGATCGTTCCCGGCCATGTCCACCTCAATAAGGTCGCCGAAACGGTCAAACAGGCCATCCGGGATGCCGGGGGGGTACCGTTTGAATTTAACACCATCGCCGTCTGCGACGGTATCGCAATGGGGCATACCGGGATGAAATACTCCCTTGCCAGCCGGGAAATCATCGCTGACGCGGTCGAAACGATGGTTCGCGCCCATAGCTTTGACGGCCTGGTCTGTATCCCGAATTGCGACAAAGTAACCCCCGGAATGTTGATGGCTTCTGTCCGGTTAGATATCCCAACCCTGTTTGTCTCCGGCGGGCCGATGTCCGCGGGCAAGACCAAGGATGGCAAAGTTGCTGACTTAATCACGATTTTTGAGGGCGTGGCGCAATATAATGCCAAAAAAATCACAGAAGCCGATCTTAAAGATCTGGAATGTGCGGGCTGCCCCACCGAAGGAAGCTGCTCAGGGATGTTCACTGCCAACAGTATGAACTGCCTCTGCGAAGCCATCGGCATGGCCTTGCCCGGCAACGGAACCATTTTGGCTGTGGATAAAAAACGTCAGGAATTATACAAACAAGCTGGCAGACAAATCGTCGAATTGGTCAAAAAAGACCTTCGCCCGTCTACAATTATTACGCAAAAATCACTCGACAATGCCTTTGCCCTCGATATGGCGATGGGCGGCTCGACCAATACCGTCCTGCACACCCTCGCTTTGGCGAATGAGGCGGGCATTGAGTATAATCTGGATAGGATAAATAAGATAAGTGCAAAAGTCCCCAATATCTGCAAAGTCTCGCCGTCCAGCAGTTGGCACATTGAAGATGTCGATGCCGCCGGCGGTATCAGTGCTATTATTAAGGAAATCGGCAAGATTCCGGGCCTTTTAAATCTGGATTGTATGACCGTTTCCGGCGTAACGCTTGGCGAGCGGGTCAAAAATGCCGACATTAAAAATCCCGAATGTATCCATCCGCTGGATAAGGCCTACTCCAAAACTGGAGGACTGGCGATCCTTCGCGGCAACCTCGCTCCCAGCGGCTGTGTGGTCAAATCCGCCGGCGTTGCCCCCGCGATGCTCAAACACACCGGCCCATGCGTAATTTTCGACAGCCAGGAAGAGGCCTGCGACGGCATCCTCGGCGGCAAGGTCAAAGCCGGCGATGTGGTCATCATCCGCTACGAAGGCCCCAAAGGCGGACCCGGAATGCAGGAAATGCTGAGCCCAACCAGCTATATTATGGGCGCAGGTCTGGGCGAATCGGTCGCGCTGATTACGGACGGGCGTTTTTCCGGCGGCACACGCGGCGCCTGCATCGGCCATGTCAGCCCCGAAGCT
>JBHJNC010000200.1:0-8854 GCA_048497675.1 Gimesia maris | reverse complement strand
GCGGCTTTGGATACGTTTGCTGAATGGATGCTGATGGACAGTCAGACACTCGAGCAGATGGTTTTCCAGCTCAATGAGCTAAGCAAGTACAAGCAGTTTGAGCTCAATCCCTCGACAGTTCTGTTGGAAACCAAAAAAACTCCACAGGACCCCAATCAACAGTCTGCTCGTTTTTCATCCAGACGGTCGCGGAGGACCCGTCGTCCGCAATCCGCTCAGCAGACTGCCCAGCAGCCCAAGCAGGAGGCGCGTCCCCCGGCTGGCCATGCGGCGGATTTTGCCAAATTATTCCATAGTTCCCTGCTGGATGTCGAGCCTTTAGCGATACCTTTGCCGGAAATGGCATTTGACGACGAGAGTCCGATGAAGTATCTTGCTGTATGGGGAAGCCAGCGGGTCAATGTCAATACCGCCCCGCGGCATGTCCTGGAAGCGGCATTTTATTTCGGCGGCAATTCGGTTGAGATTGCGAACCGGATTATCCGTGCCCGCCGCGAAGAGCCCTTTAAGTCGATGCAGGATTTGCGCGACAAACTTTATGGCGATATCGCTTCGGTCGATCGTGCCGAGCCGTATATTGATGTCAAGAGTAACTTTTTTTTGGTTCGGATAACCAGCCAGTCCGGGAATGCTAAATCGACAGCGGCTGCTGTGGTGATAAAAGAAAACGAAAAGGTAGAACGGCTGATTGTGCTGTACGGCCGGTAATTCTTTAAGGAATTAATCTATGGAACAAACCAATGTACTCGGAGTGTATCTTACGCCGGAAGGGGCGTACTGCGCTGTGCTTTCGGACAAGGGTACCCCAGCAGGGGTGCAGTGCTTTTTTGTCGCTTCCGCCGAAGCTGAGCAGGGTATGGCGGTGATGACTGCAATTTCGCGGCAGGCGGTCAATCAGGCTGGACCCGTTGAGCAGTCTGCGGTTGCTGTCCGCAGCAACCTGATTAGTCAGTACAATCATCACTCTGAATTTTCCGATGTTAAGCAGGTTGATAGCACGATTCGTTTTGATGCCGAAGACGTGACGGCTTCGGATGTCTCAGCACTGGCAATTGCGTATGAGGTCACTAACTCTGGAGCAAATGGGTCAGATATTACCCTTTATACCGCCGGCCGGCAGATTTTGACCGACCTGCTGCTGGATGTACAAGCGGGGGGAATGGACCCCAGTCAGATGGAGCCGGATGTGGTGTGTTTGTCCCGTGCCTTAGAAAAAATGCCCGGATATGATGAAAAAGACCGGATTTATCTGCTTATTTTTGAAAAGACATGTTATCTGATTTTTCCGTCACATTCCGGATTCGCTCCCAAAGTCAGGACTTTCCTGTTGCCGGACGAGCCGGACAAAGCCGCTGCTTTGGCAAGACAGATTATATTAACCTCAGCGGCAATGACGGATGTGGTTCCGGTTAAAAAAATAATCCTGGTCGGCCGTTTCAAAGATATTGATTTATCTGAGCTGAAAAGACGCACGGGGATGGCCGTTGAGGAATTGGATGCTCAAAAGGAACTGCATCTTGAGATTCCTTACGAAGTCAGTGCCGAACGGTATAACGGGTTTTTGTTTGCCTGCGGGGCCGCGATGGGCCTGGTTGGACGCTGCCGTAAGGCGGATTTCCGGCGGGATTTTATGCCGTATCAGGGGCGTCGACGGATTTTGGAGAAAAGCCTCCGCGTGGTCAGTATTTCGCTGACGGTTTTGTTCGTGGTGCTGGGGCTGTATTTTCAGGTCAAGGCTTTTCGGGTAAAAGGCTATGCTTCGGAATGGAATAAAAAACTGCGGACGGATTACTCGGCGTCGATGTATGGGAAAGAACCGCCGGGCAGTATGTCGATGGGTTACAAGCTGCGCAGTGAACTCAAGCGTGTCCAGCAGCTCCAGCAGTACGGTATCGATGAAAATGCGATTACCGCTCGGCTGACATATATCTTGCAGGCGGTCAACCAAAGCCCTGCCAGTGTGGATGTGAATCTCAAAACCATTACCATCAGTGAACGCAGTATCACGCTGGTCGGTGATACCGACAGCCGTACCAGTACGCGTAATCTGTTTGACGCAATTAAAGCCCATAAACGTCTTGAGGTGGTTGAAGAGCGGTTTAACGCCGGCAATCAGCGGGATGAGTTTAATATTACACTCAAGACAAAGGAAGGATAATCGCTATGAAAGATCGACTCAAGGATCCAATGACCTATACGATTGCCGTGCCGATTATAGCCGGTCTGTGGATGCTGTATGCCTGGCTGATGGCTTATCCTGCGGCACAGACCCGATATGCGGAGTCTTATCAAGAATATCAGGAAGGCCAAAAGCTGATTGAGCAGATTCTTGCTCTTGAACCCCAGAGGCTATCCTATAAGCAGGAAAAAGGCAAGACGTCTGAATTTGATTATACAAATGTCATTAGTGATTTTGCAAGGCAGCACGGCATTGCACCCGATGACTATACCTTGGTTGTTCGCGGGGCGACAAAACGTGCCGGACGGACGATTAAAAGTGCCGATATGTCGATTAAGCAGATCGATATTGAAGATTTATCCAAGTTCATTTCGGTGCTGCTGCAGCGATGGACAGATTTGGAATGCGAGCGGCTTTCGATTGATAATGCGGGAACCGGCAAAAATAACTGGAAAGTAACCCTTCGGTTTACCTATACCTATTAAAACAAACCCTAATGGAGTGATATAAACATGGCAAAAGAAATAGATAAGAAACCATCTCAGATTTGTATTCTCACCGTAACTGGAAAAGATAAAGTGGGCATCATCGCACGAATTGCGGTGGCAATGTCCAAGGCGAATATCAACATCGTCGATGTCAGCCAGAAGATTATGAATGAATATTTCGTAATGAGTCTGGCGTGTGATATTGCGGATGCGACGCTGGATATGCCGGCCATTCATAAACAGCTTAACAAGATTGCCAAAGAGATGGATTTGAACATCACATTCCAGCACGAAAATATCTTTAAAATGATGCACCGCGTATAAGAAGGAAAAAGAGAAATGGAAAAAGGAAAAACCGCAGGACAAGACCGCAAACAGTTTGTGCGCGATCTCAAGAAACGGCTGTATACTTTTACATTAAAGCTGATCGGGCTTTTGGACAAGCTGCCGGGTGATAATGTGTCTCGACGAATGGGTGATCAGCTTTTGCGGAGCGGAACGAGTATCATAGGAAATTATGTTGAAGGACAAGCGGCCTGCAGCAAAAAAGAGTTCGCTAAATTTCTTCATATTACTTTGAAATCAGCCAATGAAAGCAAGTTATGGCTTGCAATTTTAAAGGACACAAATCGCATCGCAGCAGGAAATTCAAAATGGTTCTTCAATGAACTTGATGAGTTGTCTAAAATCTTTGCTTCCAGCATTCTTACCACTAAACGTAGAAAAGAAGAATAAATAGTTTTTCCTTTTACCTTTTACCTTTTACCTTATGGAGTATCTATGAGCATAACCGTTGATGAAATTTTCGAAACAGTCAATATGACCCTGCACCAGAAGTTTGATATTCGTACTGTCACGCTGGGGGTTAATTTAAAAGACTGTATGGATCGTGATTTGGACCATTTTTGCGGCCGCATTTATCAGCGTATCAGTGAAAAGGGGATCCAGCTTAACGCCATAGCCGACAAAATTGAACACAAATACGGTATTCCGATTACCAACCGGCGCGTGGCGGTGACACCCGTGTCAATACTGTTAGAGCCGTTGCCGCGCACCCAAACCGCGGCAGTTCAGGTTGCCAAGACCCTTGATGCAGCAGCTGCCAAAGCCGATATCGACTTTATCGGTGGTTTTGGGGCGTTAGTACACAAAGGAGCGACCAGTTCGGATGAAAACCTGATACTCTCTCTGCCCGCTGCTTTATCTCAAACCAAGCGAATTTGTGCATTTTTCAATCTTGCCAGCACCCTAAGCGGTATGAATATGACGGTTATCGAACAATTTGGTCATATTCTCAAAGACTTGGCCAAACGCAGCAAAACAGGTATCGGTTGTGCAAAAGTTGCGGTTTTTGCGAATGTTCCGGAGGATAATCCGTTTATGGCCGGTGCCCACCACGGTATGGGTGAACCGGATTATTCACTGAATATCGGTATTTCCGGCCCGGGAGTGGTCAAAAATGTGATAGAGCAAAATCCGCACTGTGATTTGACGGAACTTTCGGAAGTCATTAAAAGAACTGTATTTAAGATTACCCGTGCCGGTGAACTTATTGGCAGGGAGGTTGCTGAGATGATGGGTGTTCCGTTTGGTATTGTGGATATATCACTTGCCGCAACACCTGCGGCGGGGGATTCTGTGGCCGAAATAGTTGAGGCGATGGGGGTTTCGCGGATGGGGCGTCCGGGCAGTACGGCTGCTCTGGCAATGCTGATTGATGCGGTCAAGAAGGGCGGCTCGATGGCCTCCGGCAATGTAGGCGGGCTTTCAGGGACGTTTATTCCCGTCAGCGAGGATGCCGGCATGATTCGAGCAGTCAAAGAGGGTGCTCTGACGCTCGAAAAACTCGAAGCCCTGACCAGTGTCTGCTCGGTCGGTATGGATATGTTTGCTGTTCCCGGAAGTACACCAGCCGAGGTTATCAGTGCTATTATCGCGGATGAATTGGCTATTGGTGTTGCCAATAACAAAACAACCAGTGTCCGGATTATCCCAGTTCCCGGCAAAAAAGCGGGACAAATTGTGCATTTTGGCGGATTATTGGGTTCAGCACCGATTATGCCCGTTTGCAAAGTTGCCAGCCCACAATTTATAGGACGTAAGGGCAGAATGCCTGCGCCGATGCGGGCCTTGAGAAATTGATTTGGGAGTCGACCTGTCTTTGGCAGATTCTAAGAATGTGTCAAAAAGGCAGTGGTTATATCCCAAATGATGTTCCAACCGCTTTTGCTGCAGCAATTAGCGAGTGGTTCATCGGGACGGTCTTGATGCGTCCTGCTGTTTGCCCCAGAGGAATACTGTTAAGCTTGCCGTCTTTGATGACCACCAGTCGATTAGGTTTTCCGTGCATCAGCAGCTCCATGGCATGATGCCCGAATTGGGTGCCCAGCTTGCGGTCGAATGGACTTGGGATGCCGCCGCGCTGAACATGGCCGAGATTGACAGCCCGGCAGCTAAGACCTGTTATTTCTGCCAGTTGGTCGGCCAGCATAAAGGATACTCCGCCAAGCCGAATGGGATCGGGACTATCTTTTAACGTCTTTGCGACGACCATTTTGCCGCCTTTGGGTTTGGCTCCTTCGGCGACACAAATAATGCTGAAACGGCGTCCTGTTTTGGACCGACCGATGACATAATCAGCGACTTTCCTGATATCATAAGGGATTTCCGGAATCAAAATCACATCTGCTCCGCCCGCCACTCCGGCGTGCAGGGCGATCCAGCCGGCGTAACGCCCCATGACTTCCAGCAGCATCACACGATGGTGGGAACTGGCAGTGGTGTGCAGTTTGTCTATCGCTTCGGTGGCTGTATTGACTGCGGTATCAAAGCCAAACGTGATTTCGGTCCCATACAGGTCGTTGTCGATGGTTTTGGGGACACCCATTACGGTTAAGCCTTTTTTGGCAAACGCTGCCGCCGAGTTCATTGTTCCGTCGCCGCCGATGCAGATTAACGTGTCGATGCCCCGTTTGGCAAGGTTAATCAGGCACTGCTCGGAGACATCTTTATTGACGGTCTTTTTGCCAAGGGTGATGGGATAATTGAAAGGATTAGAGGTGTTGGATGAGCCGAGGATAGTTCCGCCAACAGTCAAAATCCCGCTGACCGACTTGGAGTCCAGCGGATGAATTCGGTCTTCAATCAGGCCCTGGTAGCCGTCTTCGATTCCCCAGGTTTCAAGGTCATATTGATATATCGCTGACTTGACAACCGCCCGAATCACGGCATTTAATCCCGGACAATCCCCGCCGCCTGTCATCACTGCGATTTTTTTAATTTTAGTATTTTTGGCCATGGTCGAAGTCCTTTCTTTAAGTATTTATTCTTTCAAATGTTATAAGATGATATCGATAATTGTGGTTTTATCAACTTAAAAATACTGTAACGCATCATTCATTAAGCAGGTCTGGCTTAATTCTTTTAATTTTACAAAACGGCCTGCGTTGTCCGCAATCAGGTATATTGTGTCTTCGAGCGATTTCTAACGTCCGAAAAAAATGTTATTTTCTTGACTGTGGGGCAACTCCAACACAATCTGGGGTCGATTTATGAGTTATGGTTTTTGGGGATAAGGACCGATAACTGATTTTACGAAGGCGGCTTTTGAGATTTTACAAGACATGTTTGAATAGAGGAGTTTTTTTCAGAGTGAGTTAATCGTAACGAAAAATGCGGTATCAAAATACCGGCAAAACCACGATCCGATTTGCGTAAAATGATTTATTATTTGCTCAAAATGCCCTTTTTGTGGAATTTCCAATATTGTATAATATCGGTTGGCACACACCGTGTATAGCTTGGATGCGGGGAGTTTGTGGTGTTCGTGGAGAGAACTTTTTATTAATTCGTTGACAACTGAGTTTAAAGAAAATGCCTATAGAAAAATTGAATTTAAATGGACCATGGAAACTTTGTGAGCTGGATTTCTCAAAAGAGCATTTTGACGCTGCGCCTCTGTTAACGGCTGAGTCGGACAGCTGGCTGGATGTGGAAGTTCCCGGGGATATTCATCCTGCCTTGGTGAAAGCAGGCCGGTTGCCTGACCCGTTTTTGGACTCGAACAGTCGGGAGTGTTCGTGGACACGCCGCAAAAGCTGGTTTTTTCGGCGTCAGTTTGACGTTCCTGGCTCATTTGCGGGTAAACGTGTCATGCTGGTTTTTGATGGTATTGATACTTACGCAACGATTTTTGTTAATCGCAAGAAGGTCGGTCAATCTGACAATGCGTTCCTGCAATACCGGTTCGATGTAACTGATCAGGTTCATTGTGGGCAAACGAATGAGGTGGAAGTCTGTATCCATTCAATTGAGACAGTTCTTTCAGGTCGCGATACCAGCCGATACTTTGCTTGTTTTGATACGCGTCGCGTATTTGCCCGAAAACCGCAGTGTCAGTTTTCCTGGGATTGGGCGCCGGATTTACCGGCGGTGGGTATTTGGCAGGGGGTTCGCTTAGAAGCGGTGGATACCGGCGTAATTGAGGATGTGTATCTTCGCACCGAACTGAACGGCAGTGTTCATTTTCAAGTAACGCTGGATAAAAAAACAAAAGAATTTCTCAAGCAAGGCGCTGAATTGATGCTTGAGGCGACCATAGAAGACGAAACAGGCAAGGTTGTCAAATCGCTGAAGGCGATGGGACGGAAAACCTTTATTGATCTGTGTGTGGATAACCCTCGTCTCTGGTGGCCGAATGGCTACGGTCAGCCTTATCTTTATCATTACCGGATACGTCTGCTGGATGGCCATCGTCTGCTTCATGAAAAGCAGGGCCGGTTTGGGATTCGCAAGATTGAATTGATCGAAGAGGCGCTAGCAGATAATCAGCACGGGTTTCGTTTTCGTGTCAATGGTGTAGATATATTCTGCATGGGGTCAAATTGGGTTCCGATAGATTGTTTTCCTGCGGTGGCCGGCCCGGAACGTTATTTGCATCTGATCCGTCTGGCTCATCAGGCAAATCTGAATATGCTTCGGATCTGGGGCGGCGGGATGTATGAAAAAGACATCTTTTATGATCTGTGTGATGAATATGGAATTTTGGTCTGGCAGGATTTGATGTTTGCCTGTTCGGATATCCCTGATGACGATACCGAATGGACGCTCAAGCTGGTGCCTGAATTTGAATACCAGGTGCGGCGGCTCCGCAATCATCCCTGTCTGGCACACTGGTGCGGCGGAAATGAGAAAACCGGCACCTATGGCGAAATGAAAAGCTATGGTGATCTGGTGACCAACTATCTGGCTCGCGGCGTGATACAGCATTTGATGCCCGGAGCGTCCTATACTCCCAGCAGTCCGTACAGTTTGACCGATGTCGGCAATGAACCGCAATCGGGGGACACCCACGGCGGCACTTGGGAAAAGGCGTTTGCAGACGACATCTGTAATTTCAGGCTGCATATCGACCAGAAGAGAGTCGCTTTTATGTCGGAGTTTGGGTTCCATGGTCCGCCGGAATACCGTAGTGTCAAAAAGTTTATCAGTGAAGATAACCTCTGGCCGCTGAACGGGATGTGGGAACATCATACGATGGATAATCCCTACAACGACCTGGAAGAGACGTTTTCTCAGGTCCAGCTTGCGGCGGCTTCAAAACTGTTTCATCCGCCCCGGAATGCTGCGGACTTTATCAAGGTTGCCGGAACGCTGTATGCCGAATACATTTATGCGGAATTCCAGCATCACCGCCGACGCTTGCCTCAAAATGCCGGGGCGCTGACGTGGATGTTCAATGATTGCTGGCCGGCGACGAGCTGGTCGATGATTGATTATTATGGACATCCCAAGCAGGTTTATTATGCTGTCAAGCGGGCGGCAAAACCGGTTATTGTTTCTTTCCGAGACACCGGAGACGCATATCAGGTGTATATAACCTGCAATCGCATCTCGCCGGTTCAAGGGGTTCTCCGGGTTTATATTCAGACGGTTCAGGGCGCTATACAGATTTTGTCTTCGGATGTTGAGGTTTCATTGGGTGCCCAGGATTCTCAGTCGGTCCTGACGCTGGCCAAAGCTGCCATTCCGCGGATTCCAAACAGCTATTTGGCGGCGGATCTGACTTTTGAAAACCGGACTGTCACAGAGGTGTTTTTCCATAATCTTTGGAAAGATGTGGCATGGCCGAATCCGGAATTGAAAGTGTCTTTCAGCTCGCAGCGCCAATCAGAAAGCGGGTATGAAC
>JBHJNC010000199.1:0-4672 GCA_048497675.1 Gimesia maris | reverse complement strand
CCGGTCATTGAGGACTGTCTGCCGCGGCTGGAGGCTTTTGCCAAAGGCCGCTGCGGCAGTTGGCCGCAGAGATTGAACATGCCTGCAAAGAAGCCCAAATCAAACTGTCGCTGATGGTTATCCAAAATTGTATAAAGAATTTGAACAGCTAAAAAATGCGATCACCTCTGTGGCGCCTATTTGACCAACCCGATGTGCAAGAAAGGCTTAATTGACACTCTTGATTCACTTAACCTGATTTGATCGGAAATGGTATCAACACAAATGTTCTTGAATACTGTTGAATTCAAACTCAACAGCCGGCCAGCTCCCTCCTACCTGCCATGGCTGTCAAAATGCTGTTTATCGAACCGGGTTCCCCATGGGAAAACGGGTATATGCAATCGTTCAACAGCCACATGCAGGATAAGTGTCTGAACCTGTGGATCAGAGCATCATTTAAAAGAAGCCGGCCAGCCGAAACGGGTCGATGCTCCGATCTTCGCGGCCTGCTCCGGTTGCATTCCTGCAGAGCCCTATCTTTGCCGCGATACAGAAAGCACAGGATACAAAACGAGTCCATGCAATACGGTAGAGAAAATGAATTGAAGTGATGCGGCAAATACAGTACAATCAGAGCAATCAAGTGAGGTGTTCAGGCGTTCTGAACACCGCTAAAAACGACTGTGCATGTCGAAGACCCTCTCATATGAGCTGGTACAAAGAAAAGGGTCAGATTATACCGTAGAGGATATTCGGCGTCTGCGGGAACAGTATCTGCTGGAGGT
The DNA here is from genome assembly GCA_048497675.1 of Gimesia maris. Taxonomy (GTDB): domain Bacteria; phylum Planctomycetota; class Phycisphaerae; order Sedimentisphaerales; family Anaerohalosphaeraceae; genus Anaeroglomus. The sequence goes on along the minus strand of JBHJNC010000199.1, from coordinate 3,905 downwards.
GATTGCCATCCAGGGATCGGAGCCACTTGCCGCCTTGCCGTAAGAACACAGGTGATGATTTGGGGCACAGCCGGGAATATTACTATGGAGGTAAATCTTGAGTTCATTGTTTAGGAATTGTGTTTTTCTGTTTGTTGGTGTTGCCAGTATGGTGCTGGGAATCGAGACGAAATGCCGAGGGGCCGAGGATCTCTTCCTCCCGAAACCGCAGCAGATCGTCTATGGCGACAAAGTGAATACTCTGCCGGCGGGGCGGATGATTTATCTCCACATGCCAATAGACGATGCGGCGTTGCGTATTGGCCAACAGGTACGGGACTCGCTGGCGTTACTGGGGGCAAATTGGGATCTGACCGCCGCAGCAGGCGCGAATCCGCAAATGATTGGGCTGTCCCTGTGCCTGGATCCCAATGCGATCTCACATCCACAAGGGTATCAATTAACCGTGGCTCCGGAGATTATCCGGATCGTGGCGCACGATCCGGCAGGAGCGTTTTATGCCGCACAGACCTTGCGGCAGATATGCCGCCAGCAGGCTGGCACAAAGCAGTTGCGTTGTCTGAGTATTGAGGACTGGCCCGATTTTCCGAATCGGGGCATTATGCTCGATATCAGCCGCGACAAAGTGCCAACAATGGAGACGTTGTATCGGCTGGTGGACCTGTTCACCTCCTGGAAGATCAACCAGTTGCAGCTTTATACCGAACACACCTTTGCCTACCGCGATCATCAAAAGGTATGGGAAAAGGCCTCGCCCATGACCGGAGAGCAAATCCTTCTGCTGGATGCCTATTGCCGCCAGCGGTTTATCGAATTGGTGCCCAACCAGAACTCTTTTGGCCACATGCATCGCTGGCTTGATCATGAGCCTTATCAGGTCCTGGCCGAGGCCCCCGATGGAGTCCAAACTGCCTTGGGTTTTGTCAAGGGGTTCAGTCTCTGTCCGGAGGATCCCGGATCGATAGCCCTGCTTAGCGGGATGTATACCGAACTTTTACCGCACTTTACCAGCAGCCAGTTTAATGTGGGGTGCGATGAAACCTTCGAATTGGGCGAGGGCCGCAGCAAGCAGGCCTGTCAGGAGCGGGGCAAGGGGCGGGTGTATCTGGACTTTCTTCTTAAGATTTACGAACAGGTTAAGAAAAACGGCAAAACCATGCAGTTCTGGGCGGATATTATTCTTCATCATCCTGAACTTTTACCCGATTTGCCCAAGGATATCATTCCCTTGGTCTGGGGTTATGGTCCCAATGAACCTAATGAAGACGGTTGCCGCAAGGTTTCTGAGGCGGGTTATAAATTCTATGTCTGCCCGGGCACATCCAGTTGGGTAAGCGTATGGGGGCGATATCATAATGCGTTCATTAATCTCTGGAACGCCGCCGAGTTTGGTAGCAAGTATGGTGCGGTAGGGTATCTCAATACCGACTGGGGAGATCACGGCCATTGGCAGCCCCAGGTCGCCAGTTATATTCCCTTTGCCTACGGGGCGTCGGTAAGCTGGGCAAGCCAGGCCAACAAGAACATCAATGTGGTGCCATTTCTCGACCGGTGGGTCTTTCAGGATGAGGCCGGGGTGGCGGGGTCGTTGATGATGGACCTGGGGAATCTGTATATGGCCCCGGGCAATGAGTTCGGGCACGATTCGGTCCTGGCCTGGCTGTTATTGAATGCCGATTCACCGAAGTTCGCCGAATATCAGTATCTGACGCCCGAGCGGTTTGAGCAAACCCTCAAGCGGCTGGATGAGTTTGACCGCCGGTTGAAAACCATGCGGTTGCGTTGCGATGATTCCGAGCTGATCCGGGCCGAGATGAAAAACGCCGCCGCGTTATTCCGGCACGCTTGCCATCTGGCTCTGGCACGGCTGGCGGCTGAGGGATGGGAGCTTGCCAAGGTTCCCGCTGAAACCCGCTGCCAGTTGGCCAATGAGATTAAACCCATCATCGCCGAATACCAGCGTTTGTGGCTGGCCCGCAGCCGGCCCGGCGGCCTGCCCGAAAGCGTTGGTCGCATGCAGCACCTGCTGGACCTTTACCAACGTTGATCTTCGGCATGGGGCACAGCCCCGTTGGTATGCCCTGGGAAATGAAGAAATGAAAGGTCAGACACTTTTCGGATTGACAGCTGTGAATTTCCGCGCAGGTCAACCGGCGGTAGGAGCTGAAAAAACGCCAGCCCAAAGATCAAATAGAAGCCATTCGCCTTCGCACCCATACCGGCCGCCAACTGGCTGGCGATTCATTCATTAGCAAGCTGGAAAAGGCCTTAAATAGACGCCTTCGCCCCTTGCCGATCGGCTGCCCGAGAAAACAGTAAATCTGTCGAATTTTACTTGTTCTGTCCTGCTAAAACAGATAAGGTAAAAAAAACGGGTGATTACAGGCTGGCAAATTTGGAATCACGATAAACCTTAACCAGATATGTTTACTAAACACCCGATGCACTTGCATTCAAAAGCGAAAAAACTTTGGAACATTGGAACAATGGAACAAAGCCTTATTCGCGACGTAATAGACATAATATATTCCCGTATGTGAGTGTATTGCCCCAAAAACCAAACAAAGCCATTTTGGATCGAAAAAGGTAAATGGTACGTTCCGACGAAGGAGGGTTGTGCCTGTCCTCGCATTCAAGGAAATCCGGGTAATTGCGTGCGGTGAGTTTGCGTCTTAGAAATTCTAACTCCAGTATTGACAAATTATTAGATATTTAAATAATAGAGCCGAGATTCATTGGGGCTTGCCTGCATTCGGGCCTTAGGCCAAGACAGGCAGTGGTTGAGGTCGGTTATTTGCGGACTTGATGAGCTGGCAGATTGAGTATACATGGTATATCGAATAGCGAAAATTGACACTGGCCTGTTGGCCGGGGTAGTCGTAGGCGCAGCGATCATTTTAGCTGTGGCATCGATTCTTCTTTTTGATTTCGCCGGAAAGCAGGGCGGCGGATTGTCTCCAGAGTACCGTTATGATATCTCCGCATACACAAAAATCGCTCCGGAATTGATTTTATACAAACAGGCTGGCCCTGTCATTTCAACAAATCTCAAGCAGTCTCATTCCATCGCGTTACGAAATAGTATCTATGTTACGGGCGATACTGGGGTTATAAAAATCAGCCCAAACGGAACCGTAGAGCAAACCTTTGATTTGGGTGCGATGCCAACCTGCATTGCTGTTGATACAGAAGGTACAATATACGCCGGTATCCAGAATGCGGTGGTGATCACAGAAGCAAATGGCGCGAAACGAACCCATTTTGAGGTCCCGCACCAGAATGCAGTATTAACAAGTATCGCACTCGATAATGACCATATCTTTATAGCCGATGCGGCCAATGGCTTGATTTATCGTTACGATAAGAACAATAATCTTGTCAATACAATCGGAGATAGAAACCCTGATGCAGAGGACCACAAAGGTTTTATTATTCCCAGTCCCTATTTTGACCTTTTGATGGCCTCGGATGGCTTGCTTCGGGTGGTCGATCCCGGCAGGCATCTGATTATTGCATTTACGGTTGATGGACATCGGGAATGGTCGTGGGGGCTTGCCTCGCCCAAAGTCGAAGGCTTCAGCGGCTGCTGCAATCCGGTCAATTTTGCGATTTTGCCGGATGGCCAATTTGTTACGGTGGAAAAAGGTCTTGTTCGTGTAAAATTATATGATAGTGAAGGCAAGTTTGTTGGAGTCGTCGCCGGTCCGGAACAACTGGAATTGCGCGACCCGCAGCGCGTCTGTGATACGCCGGAACAATGCCAGACCAAAGGCTTTGATGTGGCCGTTGATGCGGATGGAAAAATCTATATTTTGGATACAGCAAAGAATGTGGTTCGGATGTTTGAAAAAAAATAATAACACAGAGATGGCAGCTGTGTCTGACTCTCGGCGTGAACTGTTTAA
>JBHJNC010000198.1:0-4243 GCA_048497675.1 Gimesia maris | reverse complement strand
AATCCTGACTATTGTTCTGTTGTTGATTTATAAAACCGACTCCGCAGGAGTCGAACCCAAATAGCTCCGGGTGAGCGAAGCGAAACCCGGAGAAAAGAACCCATCAAACCGGCCCTGACCCCGAATGGAGTCGAACAATTTTGTGGCCAATCTTTATTCGGGTTTCGTGCTTCGAGTCTTTACCTTTGCTCTGTCATTTTCCTTTTTTCCATTTTGCTTTTTGCTATAGCTTTGTTAATATAACATCTGCGACAGGAAATGTTGATTTAGGAGATAACTATGTTAGTCGTAACCACATTTGAGGTCCAGGGCTATCAGATCGCTGAATACAAAGGGCTGGTACGGGGCATCATCGTCCGGTCTCCAACCATTGCACAGGGTATTCTGGGGGGACTCAAGAACATCATCGGCGGCAAAATCGGGGCCTATACGGAAATGTGTGAGCAGACCCGCCAGCAGGCCTTTGACTCGATGATTCAGCATGCCGCCCAGCTTGGCGCCAACGCCGTCATCGGCGCCCGCTATGATGCTTCTGATATCGGCGGCCAGACCGCCGCTACCGAAGTCATCTGCTACGGTACCGCCGTGGTACTTGCCCAAATATAAGGGCCGGAAAGATCCCCTTCTATTGCAAGCCCCAACCGGTGCAATGCTTTGCTGGGGAGCAGGAAATAATCGAGAACTTGTTCGAAACAGAACTTGGGTGATTCTCAAGATGACACCGACAGGAAAAATAGTTCGCTGGATTCTTCTGGGGCTGTGCCTTCTGGCAGCTCGACAAGCCAAGGCCTCAGAGCCGAATGTCGTGGATTGCAATGTATTGGTTCCCGGCCAGGAGATACACGTCAAAGTCAGCGACAAACACATCTGCGGCGGCGGCTTTGAAATTTATCTGCCCACCGACTATGACGCATCGCGTCCCTGGCCTGTCATTTTTTATTATCATGGGGCCGGAGAAAAACCCTCAACCCAGCTTTTCCAGAAGGCAACCCGCTCGAAAGGATTTATTATCGTGGCGATGGATTTCTGCGATATTCCCAAAAACCCCATTAAGCTGGAACAGTACATGGCCTATATCCATCGGGAGCAGCGCAGTATTGGATATGCCAGGGCCTGCATTGAAAAGTGTCTAAACATCGATCAAAATAAATTGCTTCTGGCGGGAGTCAGTAAAGGCGGTTGGCTGGCGGCCGATATCGCAGAAACAAAACCCACGCCGTGGGCAGGAGTCGCTATTTTTTGTGCCGGACGGCATCCGTCCTTGTTTCCTGTTCCCCCGATGAAAATTCGCGGCAAAGATATCTATATAGGAGCCGGCCAAACCGATCAGAATCTCGAGCCGGCCCAAAGTGCCGCCGAAGAGTACCGCCGTGCCAAAGCAAAGGTTGTCCTGGATATATACCCGGGATTGGGACACGCCGTTGACCCTAATTCGACAACCCTGCATCAATGGCTCAACGATGTCGTAAAAGATCCCAAAACCAAATAGTCTGCTGAAAATATCTCATACCCACGCTGTTATTAAAAAAAGCTTATGACGTTATTGTTACTGTTTCGCACGATGTTTCGCAGCAGTAAAATAACGGCTATTCACTTTTCTCTTCAGTGGCGTCAGACTCGGAATGCAGCGGCGTCAGCGCCTCCCTTTTGGCTTGTGGTTTTTCGGCCGGGAGTTCCTGAATCGGTATCCGCGGGCGCTTCGGCTGCGGTGTGTCGATATCGCTGATGCCGATAGCGTTAATCTCCGCCGCCAGCGCATCATCCGGCAGGTCATCATCATCGTCGTCGTCATCAAAACCGTGTACCGGCGGAGTCGGTTCTTCCGCGGGTTCAGCAACTTCTTCCTCTGCGGCAGCTTGTTCAGCGTCCTCTTTCCTTGTTGCCGCCGCCAAATCCTCCGCCATCTGGCGGGAGAAAATCGCATCCTGCACGGCTTTTTCCGCAGGCACTTCCGTCAGCGGCGTCAGCAGAATCGGCCCTTTATTTTCCGGCTGCTCAACCCGAATTAACTGGTTGCGCATCAGTTCCAGCATCGCCAGAAACAGCCCAATCATCGCAAAACGGTTCGTCTTGCCCTGGAAGACCTTCTCAAACGTCATCGGCCCTTCGCTCTGCAGCCGATGCAGCACCTCAATCTGATACAAATCAATCGGCGTTTCATCGGTGATATGACTATAGCTCGACGTGCGGCCGGTGGCCTTCATGACCGCATCAAACGCCTCCAGCAGCGTCCAGATGCTGACCTGGTCTAAATCCACTTCCGGCTCATCGTTCTTCTTTAGCCCCGACAGAATCGTATCCGGCCGGGTAAACCGCTGCTCACGCTGCTCAGCGGCATCGGCCAGCATATTGGCCGCGTCTTTAATCCGCTTGTATTCCAAAAGCTGACGCACCAGCTCGGCACGCGGGTCGTCGGCATGGGCCTCTTGGCTTTCTTCGGCCTCCGTCCGCGGCAGCAGCATCGCCGACTTAATCTCCATCAGCGTAGCGGCCATAATCAGGAAATCCCCCGCCAAATCCAAATCCAGCTTCTGCATCAACTGGATATAATGGATATACTGCTCGGTGACTTTCGCAATCGGGATATTGTAGATATCGACCTCTTCCTTGCGGACAAGGTACAGCAGCAGGTCCATCGGCCCGGCGAATACTTCCAGATTTACACGATATTCAGTCATTATGTCAATCCAGCCCTTTTATAAAATCGGGGCTCTGTTTTATTCATTCTCCGCCAAAGGCGGTTCCTTAATTTTGATATTTAATTTTTGATTTTTTAATTTATTTTCCCATTGCACGAAAGCCTACGGCCTGGCGTACTTCATCCAGTGTCTGCCGTGCAACCGCTCTGGCACGGGCGGCGCCATCAAGCAAAATCCGCTCCACTTCATCCAGATTATTTTCCAAATCCTTACGCCGCTGACGATACGGATGAAAATATTCGTGAATCAATTCCACCAGGCGTTTTTTGGTATGGCCGTAGCCGACCCCGCCCTGCCGATACCGATTTTCCCAATCCGTTTTTTCTTCCGGCGTGGCAAACAGCTTGAGCATCGCAAAGATGTTGCATTTGTCCGGGTCTTTGGGGGCTTCGACGGGCGTCGAATCCGTGACCATACTCATCACTTTTTTCTTGATGCTGCTTTCGGCCTCAAAAATCTCGATGGTGTTGCCGTAGCTTTTGCTCATTTTGCGGCCATCAATACCCGGAACCACCGCCACCGACTCGATAATGTGGTCAGCCGGCAGCGGGAAAATCTCGCCATAGGCGTTATTAAACCGCAGAGCAATGTCACGGGTCACTTCGATGTGCTGTTTCTGGTCGGCGCCAACCGGGACAAGCTGGCTCTTGAATATCAGGATATCCGCCGCCTGCAGGACCGGATAGGCAAACAACCCATGATTGGGCGATAAACCCTGTGCAACCTTGTCTTTATACGAGGTGCACCGCTGAAGCAGCCCCAGCGGAGTTACACACGACAGAATCCACGATAATTCCGTCACTTCCGGCACATCGGACTGCCGCCAGAAGATGGTTTTCTTTGTATCCAGACCCAGGGCGATGTAATCCATCGCCACATCCAGACTCCGCTGACGGAGATCCGCCGCAGCGGGATTGGATGTCATCGCATGGTAGTCCGCAATGAAGTAAAATCCGTCGTGTTCCTTCTGGAACAATAACTGCTGGCGCATCGCGCCGAAATAATTGCCAATATGAAGCTTGCCGGACGGCTGAATACCAGATAAAACTCGCACAAATACCTCCAGGATAGTCAATATTTACAATAAACAACGGATTTTACCAAGTTTACGCAAAAAGTCAATCTTGCCTTAAGGTCGGAAATCGACTATAAAATGTTTCACGTAAAACAGGTATTAGGATGAAAACGGACATAAAAACTCAAATACAGCGGCTAAGGGAGCAGATTCGGCGGCATGATACTCTGTATTATGTACAAAACGCGCCCGAAATTAGTGATTCTGAATATGATAAGCTGTTCTCGGCGTTAAAAGCACTGGAGGCCGCCCATCCGGAACTGATTACGCCGGACTCGCCGACCCAGCGGGTGTCGGAAACGCCAATTGAGGGGTTTGCCCAAGTTACCCACGCCGTACCGATGCTCAGCATCGACAATACCTACAATGCGGGGGAACTGCGGGAGTTTGATAAGCGGGTTCGCAAGGGGCTGGAGACGGACGATTATGAATATGTGGTGGAACTTAAAATCGACGGGCTGGCGGTCAG
>JBHJNC010000197.1:0-2404 GCA_048497675.1 Gimesia maris | reverse complement strand
GATGTCTATAAAAATGAGATTCTGGGGATTATCGGCCCGGCCAATAGCGGAAAGACCACCTTTTTAAGGGCGTTGAATCGGCTGAATTCACTGAACATTCATTATCGCCAGAAGGGAGTCATTATCTTTGAGAATCAGAATGCTCAGGATATTGACGATACGCTGCTGCGGCGTAAAATCGGGATTGTGTTTGCGATGCCGCAGGTGCTTCCTATCAGTATATATGACAATGTTGCTTACGGCCCGAAGGTGCATGGAATCAAGGACAGGCAGCGAATTGATTTTCTGGTGGAAGATTCCTTGAAGAAGGCGTATATCTGGGATGAGGTCAAGGATCGTCTCAAGTCGCTGGCGACCAAACTTTCCGGTGGACAGCAGCAGCGGCTTTGCATTGCCCGGACGCTGGCGGTTGAGCCGAATGTGATTCTGTATGATGAGCCGTGTTCGGGATTGGATCCGATTTCTACAGGTAAGGTTGAAGATGCGATGGGCGAGCTGTCGCGGCAATATACGCAGATTCTGGTTACCAACAATACCAAGCAGGCAGCGCGAGTCAGTCACCGTACTGCGTTTTTCCTGATGGGGGAAATGGTGGAAGTGGATCGAACGAATGTGATGTTTACGCATCCGAGTGATCAGCGGACGGATGATTATATTACCGGCAAGTTTGGATAAACCGATGGATTATAAGGCAAAAGTCGAGATTGAAAATCTGAATATGTTCTATGGGGATTTTCCGGCCCTCAAAGCGATCGGGCTTCGGATACCTCAGAACAATGTGACCGCGCTGATCGGGCCTTCCGGCTGCGGCAAATCCACTTTGCTGCGGTGTATCAATCGAATGAATGATTTAATTGATGGTGTTCGCACCGAGGGTAAGATTATCATCGACGGGCAGAATATTCTGGACACTGGGTCGGATGTCGTGGCCCTGCGGAAGAAGGTAGGGATGGTGTTTCAGCGTCCCAATGTGTTTGATCAGTCGATAGCCGATAATCTGAAGTTCGGACTGCGTATCCATCGGCAGATTCGCTCCAAAAGCGAAACGATGGATATGATTCAAAAAGGGCTCGAGGATGTGGGGCTGTGGAATGATCTTAAAGACCGGCTGCGGCAGAATGCCCGGCAGCTTTCGCTGGAACAGCAGCAGCGGCTGTGTATTGCGCGTGTGCTGATATTAAAGCCCGAAGTGATATTGCTGGACGAGCCGTGCTCGTCGCTGGATCCGATTGCGACGATGCGCGTTGAGGAACTGCTCCGGCTATTACGGGAACAGTATACCCTTGTGATCGTAACCCACAATATGCAGCAGGCGGCGCGTGCCTCCGATTACACGGGTTTTTTGTACCTCGGAGAGTTGGTTGAATTCGGCCAGACGGGCGAGGTTTTTACGAATCCCCAAAAGAAGATGACAGAAAATTATATTAGCGGAAATTTTGGATAATAAGGAAAAGCGATGAGAGACAGTTTTCACAAACATATCCGGGCCCTGGAAACGCGTGTTGCGGCGATGGGAAAACAGGTAGAAGACGCCATTCGGTTTTCGATGCAGGCTCTGAAAGACCGTAATATCGAACAGGCGGAGAAGGTCATCGACAATGACGCCCAGATTAATACTCAGCGATGGCGGATTGAAGAAGAGTGCGTCAACCTGATTGCACTGCAGCAGCCGGTGGCCTCCGATTTGCGTGAGATGATTGCAATCTTGAATATTGTAACTGATTTGGAACGTATGGGCGACCATGCCGAAGGTATTGCCAAGATTGTTAAACTGCTGGGCAAAGAAGACCCGGTTAAGCCCTTAACCGATATCCCCGTGATGGCGGACATTGCGTTGGAAATGCTGCATAAAAGCATCGACGCATTTATTCGGCGGGATGCCAAGGCCGCTGAGGCTATTTGCGATATGGATGATAAGGTCGATGAGCTAAACGACAAGGTCTATCATGAATTAATTAAAAAGATGCTGGAAAATCCGCAGGTTGTGACCCGCGCAACCTATCAAATCTGGGCGGCCCATAATCTGGAACGGATTGCCGACCGGGTCACCAATATTTGCGAACGGGTGGTGTATTTGGTCACCGGCTCCATGCACAAACTGCCGAGCATCTCCAAATATTGACGGACAATCCGCTTGTGATTATGTGTCGTTATATCGAATGAATGGGTCATAACATCATCGATTTAAAAAACAGGCAGGAAGTCGTTGCAATTAACGGAATAGAGATAGAGTTAAGGAAGAATATTTATGACTTATGCACAGTTTCTTGAGATGTTTTCGCTGGTAATTGGCGGATTGGGCATATTTTTGTATGGAATGAAAAATATGTCCGAAGGTCTGCAGGCGGTTGCCGGCGATAAATTGCGTCGAATGATTGGAGCGGTTACAAGCAATCGCCTGATG
>JBHJNC010000196.1:0-4915 GCA_048497675.1 Gimesia maris | reverse complement strand
GTTTGATGAGGCACAACGTGCTTGGACTATTGAACAGACTACTAATTTTATGAAGCAGAAAAAACGGGTAATGAATTTCAATAAATCAGAACCCGAGTTTTTAATTTCCTGTCTTGACCGACATTCAGACTGGGCGGTTATTGTATGCCTTGTTGGTGGAGGACAGGAAATCAATACTGGAGAGGCTGGAATCAGTGAGTGGATAGAATCATTGAATAGGTCTTTTCCTGACTGGCATGTTTATGTGTCTCCACGCCTTAATGACAGTGAGTATGGGTCTGGTTCTGTACTCAAAAAAATCGAATCTCGCCCCAATGTCAAGTTCAAAGACGAATTACACCTTGCTGTTTCGATGCGTTCTTTTCGTGCTGAAAATGTCTCTTTATTAGTCAAGCAATTGCTGGATTGTGATGTGGAGGAAGCACGAATTACACATGAAAAGGTGCAGGAGAAATACCCCATCGTTATCACCCGCGATTTTAGCAAAGCAAAACAGTGGATAAGAACACAAGCCCGAGGTTCAGAGCGTTATGGAATTGTGGTTTCTTCACAGGCCGAACGTCTAAAGCCCCATGCAATCGACGTTAAATCTCCTATGGATCCAATTCACTGGTTTTTGAATAGCAAAGAAGACGTCCGATCGTCTTATTATCTTGAAGATGTTGCAACAGAATTTCATGTTCAAGGATTAGAGCTTGATTGGGTATGTGTAACATGGGATGCAGATTTCAGATTTTCTCCCAAAGGCTGGGAGCATTGGTCTTTCTGTGGAGATCGCTGGAACCGAATCAAAAAAGAAGAACGAAAAAAATATCTCAAGAATGCATATCGTGTACTTCTTACCCGTGCTCGACAAGGCATGGTTATAGTTGTACCTCCGGGCGATCCCCAAGATGCAACACGTACGTCAGATTTATATAATCCTACATTTGAATACTTTAGAGAGATCGGATTTCAAGAAATTTAGTGTCATTTCCAATAACGAATCTGGTTGAACATAAAAACTTGACTGGCAGGTTTTGGTTATCTGGGAATGCCAAATAAAAAAGCTGAACTCTCTAACGAAAACAATAATTAGATTTCTGGCTTAGCGAGAGAGATGCGGAACAAATTCTGGATTGTCCGGTATGTAATCATACTTTTGAGGCGATGGACGGGAAAAATTGAGAATTGAGAATGCAGAATTGAGAATTTTTGGAATGTCGCAAGCGGCATAAATTTTACCCGAAGCTGGAAGCTTCGGCTACTCTGGGCAAGCACAGGGAGTTGCCACTACTAAGAACTACGAACCAAGAACTAAGAACTTTTTTCAAAACGAACCCATTTGAACAAATACCGCCGCCCAAAGGTAATAGAAACAGAAAAAGAGTTTCAATATAAAAGATGTAATAGAAATAGAAACAGGAGTATCTATGAAAAGACTGCTGATTGTCACCTTAATAGTATGTCTGGGGGGATTGCTGCTGAGCGGCTGCAAATGCACCTGTCAGCATCCCGAGCCGAACGCGACGAATGGTCCTGCCGCTACGGAGTAGATTTCGGCTGAACCTCGGCGGCCTTTGCGACCGCAGGGGTTGTGATCTTTTCTATCGTAAAGCAGCCTAAGGTGTTGACCATCGAGAAGAAATCCTTGGGCTCGCCGTTTCCATAAGCCAGCGTGATATGGGCGGCCGAAAAGCCCTTCGGTGCACGGGTCGGGTCAAGCGGTATCCATTTGTCGCCAATATACGCTTCGGACCACATATGCCCGCCAAAGACATTCTTCTTATTGCCGATCGCATCGGCATAGACGATGCCGCAGACGACCCGCGAGGGGATGCCAACGGCTCTGCACATCGTCGCAGCCAGCACGGCGTGTTCTGAACAATCCCCCTGCCGGCTTTGGGCGACCTCAGCCGCCGAGGCATAGCCTACAGAGAGGTCTTTTTTGGTAATGTACCCATTGACAAAGTTCTCAATTTGGAACACTGCCTTCGAAGCATCGCCCGGACAGGTCACAGCGTACTTGACCAAATCCAAAACCTTGCCGTCGGCGGATTGCAGGTATTCGGTCGGATCGAGGTATTTCTTCAGGTTCGCATCGACGGCGGCAGACGGATAGGCAACGCCCTCTTGTGCCGCGATTGGCTGAACCGTTACCTTGAAGCGGTTGGGGGCAAGCTGCTCGACTTTTTGGGTGTCGGTAGTCGGGATAATCAGGGGCTTATCGGTCGTGGCGACCAGTTCATAGCTAATCGGGCCAGGCAGGTCTGTTTTGGCAATCGGGGCCGGGCTGGCAATCGTCAGTTTATCGAGGAAATCCACCACATCATCCTGACGCAGGGCAAACTCTTTGTCACAATCAATCATCTCCAGCGTCATGCCCATCATCGGCACAATGCTCTTTAAGGCTTTGCATTCCTCATCGACGAAGCTAACTACGGTAATGGTCTGCTCGTCAATCTTCATGGTGACCTTGACCTCGTTGAGTTCCACCGTCCGCCCCAGCAAATCGACCTTGACTTTATTGCCAATCTCTACAGTCGCCGGCAGAGCCTTATCCATATCGGGGCGGAAGATCAGCGTTTCATACTTGAGGCCCGGCTCGAAGCCTTTTTTCAGCTGCAGCAGACGCATTCCCTCTGCCATCAGCGCACCTTTGGGGTAGGGAATCTGCTGCTGCTGCTTGGTCGGACCGTTCTGGATGGTCATATTGACCTTTCCGGAACGAATCGTACCTTTACGGACCTGCTGCATCCCGCTGATGGTTTGAACCATCTCGAAAGCGGCGGGTTTGCCCAGGTTGGTTTCGACACTGACTTCCTTACCCTTGTACTGGATTGCCGACTCACCCCGGCCAATCAGCAAATTCATCTCTTCGGTGGTCGTTACTTTGACGCCTTCAACCGTACGGGTATGAATTGCATGGCCGATTTTTTTGCCATCCAGCAGGATGGCCATATAGTCAACTTCTTCGGTTGCCGCGGCCCATGAGGTCGCCGAGACCGCCCAAGCTAAAATACATCCTATGAATAAACCTCGTTTCATGCGAAGTCCTTTCCTATTTTCTCAGGTTTTCGATTCAAAACGCCGAAAAATTACCCATAACGACGTAAGAAAAGATGGTGCGTATTGTACCGTTTTGTGCCAACCGGAGCAACTGAATCCTGCTGCCGAACACAAAAACGGCTCAAAACACCCTTTATTTGATGAAAAAACAGGTTTTCCCCTGTTGTTTTGATTAAGGAATTCTATGACTTTTACACAATTGTTAGCACTTGTATCGGTACCCGGCAATGGGATTCGGGTCTGCGCCGATTCCCGACAAGTTATGCCCGGCGATGTATTTGTCGCGGTGGCCGGTGTCCATGCGGACGGTCACAATTTCATCCCGCAAGCGATTAAAAACGGTGCGGCATATCTGGTTTGTCAGAGAATGCCGGAAGCCAGTTCGGCACAGGTCGTGCTGGTCAATGATTCGGCGTATGCGCTGGGCTTATTGGCGCAAGCTTCGGAGGGAAACCCCAACGGCAAGCTTACAAATCTTGCTGTAACAGGGACTAACGGCAAGACCACGACGAGTTATCTGGTCCGTTCGGTCATCGAAAACGCCGGACATAAATCCGGACTGATTGGGACGATTATTCTGGCCGCCGGCAAAAGTGTGCAGGAAGCGGCGATGACCACGCCGGATGCCCTGACTATCGCCAAGGCCACCCGGCATATGGTTGAGGACGGGTTTGAGTATATGGTCATCGAGGCAAGCAGTCACGCTCTTGACCAGCAGCGGCTGGCGGGGATTCACTTTACCGCGGCAGCTTTTACTAATTTAACAGGCGACCATCTGGATTATCATAAGACTATGGATGAGTACCTGGCGGCAAAGACGAAACTCTTTACCACCCTGCCGCCGCACGCATTGGCAATTCTGAATGCACAGTCGGAGTACTCCCGTAAAATAGCTGAGAAATGTCGGGTTCGTGTCTTTTGGTATGCCGTCGGCGAGCCGGCGGATATCTCGGCCGAAGTCGAATCGATGGACGCAACGGGCAGCGTATTTTCGATTGTCTTTAACAATTATAAAGAGAAAGTCCGCACGCCCCTGCCGGGCAAGCATAACATCAGCAATCATCTGGCGGCGGCGGGTCTGTGTCTGGCGGCCGGGTTCGATTTGGCAACCATCGCACAGGGCTTATCAGCATTGAAAACCGTGCCCGGACGACTCGAGCCGGTCGCTACGCCCGCCACTGACAAGGCAGGCATCCGCATCTTTGTGGATTATGCCCATACGGATGATGCCCTGCTCAATGTGCTGACGACGCTTAAGCCGATATGCAAAGGCAAGCTGATTACGCTGTTTGGCTGCGGCGGCGATAGGGACAAAACCAAACGCCCGCGGATGGCGGCGGTGGCCGAGCGGCTCAGCGATAAGGTCATCGTAACCAGCGATAATCCGCGCACTGAGCAGCCCGGGGCAATTATCGATGATATTCTGTGCGGTTTTTCACAACAAGCACGCGAGAGTAAAGTCATTGTCGAAGCAGACCGCAAAAAAGCGATCGGTCTTGCGATTTCCAATGCCAAACGGGGCGATATTATCCTGCTGGCCGGCAAGGGGCATGAAAATTACCAGATTATTGGGACAACCAAGACGCATTTCAGCGATCAGGAAACCGCCGCCGAACTGGCAGAGCTGATTTTGTAAGACCATAATTTAGCGTAAGTTAATGCGACCCATAGCTTATTGCTTCTAAATTTATCTTTACAATTCTCCTTATATATTGTATACCTATCTGAGGTTCTATGATAAGGAGAGGGATTATGGTTGTTTTTTCAAAAAAATTATACGCTAAGAGCTTATTTCGCTTTTTATGTCGACATTTTGACGTTTTGACTAATAAATTGAGCTTATACCCCCAAAAGGCTTGGCGGCATT
>JBHJNC010000195.1:0-5164 GCA_048497675.1 Gimesia maris | reverse complement strand
CGGACTTGAACCTGGTCGCAAGCTCCCGGGTTGCATCGACTCCAGATACAGAAGCGGCACGGCTGCGGTTCAACGACGGGGCATACAGTATCGGGGCCGAACTGGATTTGCCCCTGGATCGGATGGCGGAACGGAACGCATACCGTGAATCGCTGATTACCCTGATGCAGCGGAAGCGAAGCTACGAAAATGCCGTCGACAATGTCAAGCTGGATGTACGCAACGCTTACCGCAGCCTGACGGAATCCGCCCAGCGGTATCAGATCCAGAAAATTAGCCTCAAGCTGGCTCAGGAGCGCGTGGACAGCACCTCACTGCTGTTTCAGGCCGGCCGTGCACAAGCCCGCGACCTGCTGGACTCGCAGGACTCTCTGCTTCTGGCACAGAATGAAGTAACCTCAAACCTGATTGATTACAACATCGCTAAGCTGAGTTTTTATCGTGACCTTGAAATACTCACCGTTAAGCCGGATGGATTATGGGAAATACCAGAAAGTATGACAGAAAAAGGATTATAATCGCCGCGATCGGATTTATCATCATCCTGCTGGGATGGTGGTATTACCAGGGCCGAGCCAATCGAGCAGCCCTGCACGGCGGCAGCGAAAGTACCTATGAAGCCTCACGGCGGGATATGACTATCAGCGTCATTGAAAGCGGTTCGCTGAAAGCCAGCAACGCCGTGACAATCCGGTCGTCAGTCGAAGGGCGAACCACAATTGTCAGCATTATTCCGGAAGGAACCATTCTAACGGAAAAAGACGTTGCCGAAGGCAAAGTTATTTTGGAATTGGACACCTCGACTCTGAAAGAAGATTTGAATCGGCAGCAGATTCAATATAACTCGGCCATGGCCGACTTTACGGACGCCAAGGAAAGCCTGGAAATTCAACGAAATCAAAATCAATCCGATATTCAACAGGGCCGTCTTTCTGTTAAATTTGCTCGTATGGATCTGCAGAAGTATCTGGGACAGATCGCGGCTGATAAGCTGATTGCCGATGCCAACAGCCACGCTCTGACCGACCATGACTTTGCTACACTGACAATCGACCCCAACCTGCTGGGCGGCGAATCCCTTCAGAAATACCGTGAACTAACATCCGACATCAAGCTTGCAGAATCCGAATACAAGCTGGCACAGCAGACTTTAGATTGGACTCGAAAGCTCGAGGACAAAAAATATGTCGCCAAGACCGAGCTGGAATCCGACGAATTAAAGGCCGAAAAAACAAAAATCAACCTTGAGCAGACTCAAACTGCCATCGCCCTGTTTATCCAGTATGAGTTTCCCAAAGAGGCCCAGAAATTATTCAGCGATTATGTCGAATCCGAACGGCAAATGGAACGCATCCTGGCCAAAGCCCGCTCCCAGGAAGCTCAGGCCGAAGCGAAGTTCAACAACGCCGAAGCCAAATTCTCCCTTGAAAAAGAACGGCTCGAAAAGTTACAGCGGCAGATTGCGGCCAGCACGGTCAAGGCTCCGTGCCCGGGCATGGTCGTGTATGCATCGCAAACCAGCCGCTTTGGCAGCAGAGCAAGAACTTCTATTGAAGTAGGACGGGAAGTTTCAGAACGAGAAGAAATTATGTCCATACCGAGCACTTCGGGCATTTTAGTAGATACCAAAGTACATGAAACCAACATTGATAAAATCCTTGTCGGACAACAAGCCCGGATCACGGTCGATGCAATGCCGGACACCGTTTTTTCGGGAGAGGTGCTCAAAATCGCCCCCTTGCCGGACCCAGGATCATTTCTATCGAATCCCGACTTAAAACTATACGCCACCGATGTAACGCTCGAAGGCGGACAGTCACTGCGGCCGGGGATGTCGGCCAAGGTAGAAATTATTATTTCGGAACTTAATGACGTTATCGCTATCCCGCTGCAGTGCGTGGCGACACGAGGCGGCAGAAAAGTCTGTTATGTACATCGGCTGGGCGATAGCGCCGAGCGACCGGTAACGATTGGTGCATACAATGATAAATATGTAGAAATTCTGGACGGACTTGAAGAAGGGGAAAAAGTACTGCTTAATCCGCCGCGTATTTTTGACAAAACCCCAAACACCCCCACATCGAAATCAATCCCGCAAAATGGAAATACAAAAAACAATAAACCGCCGTTAAATCAGGAACTGCGATCCGGTCCAGATGATGCCAATCAGATGCCCCTAAGACACAACGGAAAAAAACCGCAGAACCGTCCCTATGGCGGCTTTCCAGAACGGCCTAATGATGCATCCCGGGAACAATCGCAATGAGTGCGGATTTAACAGAAGTTGTTGTGAGGCTGGAAAACATCTGCAAGTCCTATTTTCTGGGGACAGCCGAATTGCCGGTGCTGCGCGGAATCAGTCTTGATTTCCATCGGGGGGAGTACGTCTCGATTATGGGCCCCAGCGGCTCCGGCAAATCGACCCTTCTGAATCTGCTCGGATGCCTTGACCGCCCCACCGGCGGCCGGTATCTGCTGGGCAATCAGGATGTTTCAACGATGGACGATGACACCTTATCCGGGATTCGCGGTAAACGGATTGGGTTTATCTTCCAGTCGTTCAACCTGATTCCGCAGCTCAATATCATCGAAAACATCGAAGTGTCAATGTATTACCAGCAAGTTCCAAAACACCAGCGACGACAACGGGCCGAAGAGCTGGCCGGGCGGGTCGGCCTTACTGAGCGTCTGAAACATAAACCTTCGGAGTTATCGGGAGGCCAGCAGCAGCGTGTTGCTATTGCCCGAGCTCTGGCAAATGACCCGTTGATTTTGCTTGCAGATGAACCCACCGGCAATCTTGACAGCAGGAGCGGACGTGAAATCCTTGACATGCTGGACCAGCTTCATCGTTCAGGCAAAACCATCATTGTCGTTACCCATGATCCCAACGTCGCAGCGCGCACGCAGCGGTCCATTCATATGCTTGACGGCAGAATCGAACGGCAGATTATGAATGGAGGCCAGGGATGATTCTGCAGCCGCAGCTTATCAGTATTCTGCAGATCAGCATCCGGAGTCTCTGGCTGCACCGGCTTCGGTCCATACTGACGATGCTGGGTATTATTTTCGGCGTTGCGAGCGTGATTGCAATGCTGGCTATCGGCGAGGGAGCCAGCCAGCAGGCGCAGGCTCAAATCGCCCGGCTGGGAAGCACGAATATCATCCTTAAAACGGTCAAACCTCCCCAGCAAGCCGCCACCGACAGCACACAACAGACTATCACTGAATACGGTCTGACCTATGAAGACGCGGAACGATTTCGAGCAACCATCCCGGATGCTCAAGTTGTAGTTCAATCAAAAATCATCTCTGACAGGGCTTATTATCGTAATCGCGTCCAGTCGGTAGACGTCGTAGGAACCGTAGAATGGTATCCTGAACTGGCGCCAATAGAACTGAATATGGGTCGATTTCTGAATCATTCCGACTTGAAACATTTTGAGGCATTTTGTGTCATTGATCGGAACATTGCAGAAACCCTGTTTCTGTTTGACGATCCAATTGATGCAGACATAAAAATTGCAGGCAATTATTATCGAGTTGTCGGAATTGTCAGCGAAGCACGCATTCAGCAATCAGAGCCTGAAACGCTGGATACCTCATCAGAACGTACGGCAAATACCAGCTCTCTGGGCCGAATCTATATTCCAATTACCACGATGAAAACTCGTTTTGGTGAGACGGTTGTGCAGTTCGGAGGCTCTACCGGCATGGTCGGCGAAAAAGTAGAACTCAGTGAAATTACAGTCAAAGTCCCCTCCATCGAACGGGTATTGCCGACACGCGATGTCCTGGACGGGATATTGAAGCGATTCCACAAAAAGCAGGACTATCAAATTGTTGTCCCGCTTGAGCTGCTTCGTCAGGCAATCCGTACCAAGCGAATCTTCAGTATCGTCTTAGGCTCAATAGCGGCGATTTCATTGCTGGTCGGCGGTATCGGGATTATGAATATCATGCTCGCAACCGTCAGCGAACGAACCCGTGAAATTGGTATCCGGCGGGCGCTGGGGGCGAGAAAAAAGGATATCGTAATGCAATTTTTATCGGAAACACTGCTGCTGACCTTGACAGGCGGCCTGCTGGGGATGGCCTTAGGCGCAATTATCCCTGTCGCCGTAACGTATTTCGGAAAGATGCCAACCATTATTACCGCCCAGTCGATGCTGCTTTCTTTCGGGATTTCAGGAGCTGTGGGGTTGACATTCGGACTCTATCCGGCAGTTATGGCCGCGAATATGGACCCGATAGAATCACTTCGTCATGAATAATTTCCACAGAAGGATGACGCCGTTTTTTCTTCCTTGACAGCGTACCCCAAAATCGTGAAACTATACATAGTTTGTAATATTTTATTCACTATTTATAAAGTTTATTGATTATGAAGATTATTGCCGACCAGAATATACCATTTGTAGAAAAATGTTTTGCTCACTTAGGTCAGGTCGAACTCTATCATGGGCGGAAAATTACACCGGAAATTACAGCCAATGCAGATGCGCTGCTGGTACGGAGCATTACCCGTGTCGATGAGAAACTGCTGGCCCAAAGCTCGGTCAAGTTCGTCGCCACCGCCACCATCGGCTTTGAACATATCGACCGAGATTACCTGTCACGCCGCGAGATTGGATTCGCATCCGCGCCGGGGTCAAACGCCAACAGTGTTGCCGAATATATCATTGCCGCCCTGCTGGCACTGGGCAAAAAATATAAATTCAACTTAGCCGGAAAGTCGGTTGGAATAGTCGGCGTAGGCAATGTCGGTTCGCGGGTCGCTCGAAAATGCGCCGCTTTGGGGATGAAAACCATCCTCAACGACCCGCCGCTGGCACGACAGACCGCAGACAGCAAATACCGTCCGCTGGATGAGGTTCTGGCTTGTGATTTTGTTACCATGCATACACCGCTGAACAAAGATGGCCAGGATAAGACTTACCATCTGGCTGACACATCGTTTTTTGCGAAAATCAAAAAAGGGGCTTTTTTCTTGAATACCAGTCGAGGCGGCGTAATGGATACAGCCGCACTGAAGCAGGCTATGGCAAGCAAGCACCTTGCGGGTGTGGTGTTGGACGTGTGGGAAAACGAACCGAATATCGACACGGAGTTATTGGCTAAGGTTGACCTTTCCACACCGCATATTGCAGGCTATTCATTCGAC
>JBHJNC010000194.1:0-2613 GCA_048497675.1 Gimesia maris | reverse complement strand
CACCGCAAGGAAATGTCATTACAGGACATCCCTCAGTTTACACTCGATGCGATTCTCAGTAAGCCCGTGCGTGTCCGGGCCGGCGAACCGAGCAAAAAGCCCGAAATTGAGTTGATGGACACCAGCGGCAGAGGCATTTCCGATATATATAGTCGCGATAAACGAAGCCGTTCTGAAGCTCAGGAAGTGGTTCGATATACCGAGCAGGCAATTCTTTCGGCGATTCGCAGTCGTGCCAGCGACATCCTGATCGATCCGCAGGGAGATGTAAACTACGCGATTCGATTCAGGGTTGATGGGTTTTTGCGGCTTTATGAACAGGTAGATGCCAAACGGTGCAATGCGGTTATCAATAGCCTTAAGGCTATTTCCGGGATGGATATTGCTGAAAAACGCCGTCCGCAGGATGGTGCGTTTATGGCCCAGACTCAGGCGGGTCAGATTTATTTCCGTATGGCCAGTTCAGGCGTGGTTGGGGGTGAAAAGCTGGCTATTCGTGTTCTCGATCAGACCCGCGGTGTGATGACGCTCAAAGAGATTGGTTTTGAGCAGGATCAGATTAAAGCCCTGGCCTCTCTTGTCGCGCAGCCGCAGGGAATGATTCTGATATGCGGGCCGACCGGCAGCGGTAAAACCACGACGCTGTACTCGCTGCTCAATATGATTAAATTCGACGAACGAAACGTTGTTTCGATTGAAGATCCCATCGAACATGTTTTTCCCAATATCAGTCAAATTGAGATCAATAATAAAGCCAATGTTACTTTTGCCAATTCACTTCGCAGTATCTTAAGGCAAGACCCGGATGTTATCTGTGTCGGTGAAATTCGCGACAGTGAAACTGCCGCTATGGCGGTACAAGCCGCTCAAACCGGCCACCTGGTCCTGGCCACTCTCCATGCCAGCAGCAATATGGCTGCGATGGTGCGTCTGATGGATCTGGGGGTGCGTCCGCTGCTTCTCGCTTCGGCGCTGAATGTGGTGATATCGCAGAGGCTGGTTCGCCGCCTGTGTGATGCCTGCAAAGGGCCTGCTTCGCTAACTCAGAGCCAGATGGAGTATTGCAAACAGAATAGTCTGAACGGATCGCAGATTCTTCAGGCTCAGGGCTGCGGTATCTGCGGCGGGACCGGTTACTTTGGCCGAACGGCAATTATGGACATCATGTATATCAATGAACATATCCGTACCGTGTTATGTAATAATTCTCTGTCGCCGGGCGATTTGAAACAAAAGGGTGATAAACAGTTTCATGCGACGCTGCGGGATATGGGTACTAAAAAAGTGCTGAACGGAACTACGACGCTGGCAGAAGTCAAACGAGTCGTTTCGTCTTTGGAGTGATTATGATATTCTGGACTTTTTTTATTTTAGGGTTGTTTTTTGCGTGGCAGGGCATCAAGAAGGGGCTTTATGTCTGGGGTATGATACTCTTTAATTGCATGGTTGGGATTTATGTTGGAGTACTTTCGACGCCGGTGATTTTAAAGATGAGCCCGGAATATGGGGATTCAGGCTACTATGCCGCAGCAACGATGCTGGTTATCGCGGCGGTTATTTTTACGGTTTTGCAGCTCTTTGGATATTTCTATTTGCTTCGGGATGCGGAAGAGTACTTTCCGAGGTTATTTGATCAGGTGGCGGGTGCCTTTTGCGGGTTCCTGTCCAGTTATTTTATTGTTGGGCTGATTGTCTTTTCGGTTTCGGTAATGCCTTTTGCATGGTCTATCCCGTCCTTTTTACCACAGCGGGAAAGCATGGTCAAATTCGGTTCCTCGGCAGTAGTCAAGGCCTGCAATTTTATCGGTGCCTATTCGCTGGAATGCTTTAACGGCCAGCCGGAGGCGGTGGTAGATAGATTAGCCGGGACAGAAAAACAGAAAACACCATAATGCCGGCGGTTTTACGCGCATCGGGTTGTAGGGTTTGCCTTTTGTTGCCTGTATACCGTCGATTCCTTATTTTCCAAGCGTCTTTTCTGCTGATTGTACGGTATTGTACAGCAGCATAGTGATGGTCATCGGCCCGACACCGCCGGGGACGGGAGTAATCAGCGAAGCCTTTTCTTTGACGGTATCGAAATCGACATCGCCAACAAGCCGAAAGCCGCTTTTTTTGGTTGCGTCATCGATACGGTTGACGCCGACATCGATAACTACCGCACCGGGCTTAACCATCTCGGCGGTAATCGTATTGGGCCTGCCCGCGGCGGCGATAATGATATCCGCCCGGCGAACATGGTCGGCCAGATTCTTCGTACGGGTATGGCAAATCGTAACCGTCGCGTTGCCGGTAGGAGATTTCTGGATGAGCATATTGGCAACTGGTTTGCCGACGATAGTGCTGCGGCCGACTACAACGACTTCTGAGCCGTCCAATTTCACCCCAGACCGTACCAGCAGCTGGATTACTCCGTGCGGCGTACAGGGCAGATACGCATCCTGTCCGACGACCATCCGCCCGACATTGACTGGATGAAAGCCGTCCACGTCTTTGCCAGGGTCGACTGCAAGCAGCACCGCGTCCTCATTAATGTGTTTGGGCAGCGGAAGCTGAACCAGGATGCCGTGAATCTTCGGGTCCTTGTTGAATTTGTCAATCAGAGCCAGCAGC
>JBHJNC010000193.1:0-3876 GCA_048497675.1 Gimesia maris | reverse complement strand
GTACAAAGAGGCCGCGTCTCTTTTGCGGCCGTCTTTAAGATGATCTGTATCGGACTCACGCCGGCTATGATTGCCGATGGCCCAGCCCGTCATTCCGTCGATGCAGCCTTCAATCCACCATCCGTCCAAAACGCTCAACGAAGGCACACCATTGATAGCGGCTTTCATTCCGCTGGTGCCGGAAGCCTCCATCGGCGGCTGCGGCGTATTAAGCCACACATCAACCCCGGCAGTCAGTATTTTCCCTAATGACATATCATAGTTCGGCAGGTAGACAATTTTAATCTCATCCTGCAGATCTTTTGCCGCCTTAAAGATATGCTTAATCAGTTCTTTGCCTTCATTGTCGTTCGGATGGGCCTTGCCGCCGTAAATGATTTGAAGTTTGCCTGCTTCGCGGCTGATTTTCCGCAGCTGTTCCATGTCGTCAAATATCAGGTCTGCTCGTTTATAACTTGCTGCACGACGCGCAAATCCGATGGTCAGATAATCTCCGCACATTCCAATATTGGTTTGTCGATTGACATACTCGATTAATTCACGTTTCGCAAGGGCGTGCGCATCGGAAATTTCATTACGCGGGATGCTGATGGCATATCGCAGGCTGAAATTGTCTTCGCGCCAGCCCGAGATATGCCGGTCAAACAAAACCGCCATCGATGGGCAAACCCACCTGCCTGCATGAATACCATTCGTAATCGAATCTATTACATACGAAGAAAACATATGCTGTGAAACATCGCCGTGTTTTTTGGCCACACCATTGACGTAATGACATAAATTTAACGCCAGATAGGTCATATTGAGCCTGTCGTCACAACAAAAAATCTGAGGATTATCCAACGCTTTATGTTTGCCCAGCAATTTGTGAACAATCTCCATCGGAAATTTATCATGACCGGCAGCGACCGGCGTATGCGTGGTAAAAACGCATTTTTCACGTACCGCCTGAATGTCATCATCACTTATTTCAGCATGGCCCTGTTCGGCCAGTTTTTCATCCAGCAGCTCCAGAGTCAGCAACGCCGCGTGTCCTTCGTTCAAGTGGAATCGGTGCAAGTCTTTGTAGCCCAGAGCCCGCAGCATCCGCACCCCGCCGAGTCCCAATATCATTTCCTGCGACAGCCGATACACATTATCCCGCCCGTATAAATAATGCGTCAATTCACGATCCGCCGGCGAATTTTCAGGCAGGTCGGTATCCAGAAAGTAAACAGGAACAATATGACCCGTGATGCCTTTGATATTGTAACGCCAGGCCCGGATTTGAACCTTCCGATTATCAATATTAACACTGACACGGGCAGGCATTTCTTTGCAATAATACTCGACAACCCATTGATAGGGCGATTCAGTTTGCCAGCCGTCAGGCCCCAAGGATTGAAAAAAATACCCCTTGCGATGCACCAGAGACACCCCCACAATCGGCAGTTTCATGTCCGCCGCCGACATGAGTGTGTCCCCTGCCAGAATCCCCAGACCGCCGCTATAAGTCGGCATACCCTCGTCAAGCCCAATTTCCATTGAGAAATACGCCACTTTACATCCATTTTCCATTGCAGCTACCTCCAATCAGGCGTCAGTTATTTTCGTGCCGTCGTCAAATTTGTTTCGCGATAGTGGGGCTTGATTTATACTACTACTTTGCCGCCCCGCCGTCAATGAGGATAATTTATCGTTTTAAATACATCCCGCCCGGCAGAGACTTAACCAATCCTTTTAATTGCAGACTGATTAAAGAGGAATGTACCTGCCCTGCCGGAAGCCCGCACAGAGCAATCACGGCCTCAACATGCATCGGTTCGCCGTCAAAGCCGCCGAGAATTTTCTTTTCCGCATCGGTAAGATTCAGCTTCACCGAATCAAATAGTGTCGCCTGTACTTTTTCCTCGGCCTGCTTCGATGAATCTGCGATATGCGGCTTCAAATCCTGTCCCACGCAGCCAATCGCCTCCAAAACATCATCCAGCGAATCAACCAATTTAGCCCCATCTTTAATCAGTTTATGACATCCGCCGGACAGAGGCGAATCAATCTTACCCGGAATCGCCATCACATCCCGGTCATATTCCAATGCCGCTTTGGCGCTGAGCAATGCCCCGCTGTTGTGCGGCGCCTCAACCACCAGCACGCCCAGCGACAGCCCCGCGATAATCCGGTTTCGCGCCGGGAAATTTTCTGCCAGCGGCTCATAGCCCATCGGCAGTTCACTGACCACCGCGCCGGACTCGGCAATCATCGCCGCCAGCTTGTCATTTTCCGGCGGGAACACATTAGCCAGCCCGCAACCCTGGACGGCTATCGTCCGTCCTTTGGCGCTAAGGGCGCCTTTGTGTGCGGCGGTATCAATCCCGCGAGCAAGACCGCTGACAATGGTAAAGCCCCCCGCCGCCAAAAGATGGGCAAAACGCGATGCCTGCTCCGAACCATAAATGCTGCACCGCCGCGAGCCGACAATCGCTACCGAAAGCGCATCCGACCGCGACAGCGTCCCACGCACATACAGCACCGGCGGCGGGTCATAGATACTTCGCAAAGCCGCCGGATACCGTGTATCGTCCCAGTGAATGATTGCGGAGCTGTGTTTGTCGGCAAGGTCTATCTCTTTTTGAACGTCAAAACTATTGCGTGAACGGGCAATCTTTTCGGCCGTCGCCGTCCCGATGCCTTCAACTTTGGTCATCGCCGCAACCGAGGTATCCAATGCCGCCGCCACCGACCCGAACTGTTTAACCAGACGTGCAAACAACACCGGCCCAACCCCCTCCGCATGCGTCAGCCGCAGATAATCTTCAATCCCTTCTGAGTGCCGTTCCATAAAAACTCCTTGCAAAATGACCTTCAATCCTTAACAGGACATTTCCCTATATTAAAACAGGCGATAAAAAATAAAAGTAAAATTTTGATCCCAAATAATTTTTTTAGTTGACATCGCATAGTATGTGATACATAATATGCTTAATAAACCATTTATTATTAGGAGACTAAAGTATGCGATTCGAACGGGAATTACTTAAAGGCGTCGCCCCTGTGGTCGTTCTGGAAATCCTGTCACGGGGCCGGATGTATGGCTATGAACTCAGCGAAGCGGTCGAAAGACGCAGCAAAGGTGTCCTGTCGCTCGGCCGCGGCACACTCTACCCCCTGCTGTATAATCTGGAGGCAAAAGGGCTCGTTGTCGCCGAATGGGAGGAAAACCAAGCCGCCCGCAAGCGACGATACTACTCCATCACCAGCAAGGGCAGGGCTGAACTGGCCGACCAAAAAGAACAATGGCACGCCCTCCAGCAAGGCGTCAACCTGGTTTTTGGCATGGGCGATTTAAGTTTAGCATAGAGTCCCACTGCCGCTGATAATTTTATTTAGGCTGTTGTTTCGATGAAGATGTCACACATTAAGGAGATGCAGAATGGAAAAGACACCGCAAAGTAACTTGCCGAAAATAGCCTCTGATTATATTGATGCTGTCATCAAAAGTATGCGGTATCGCAAGAAAATCCGCCAGGATGTCCGAGAGGAGCTGTTCGCACATTTTACCGATGCATTGGCGGACTGCCAAACAGAGGATGAACGAATTGCCTTAGCCAAAGACCTCATCAAAGAATTCGGCGATGTGAAGCTGCTGGGCAAGCTGATGCGCCGCGCCAAGAAACGCTGCCGCCCCCTCTGGCGGACGATGGTTGTACGGCTGTTTCAGGCAGTTGGAGTGATGTTTTTGCTGCTGGCTTTGTATATTGGCTGGTTTTTGAGTGGTAAGCCAGTTGTTACAACCAACTATGTGGAAGTGATGAATCAGCAGGTTCGCCCTGTCGCTGACGACAGTCTAAATGCCTGGCCGTTTTATAAACAGGCCGCGGAAAAATATGAATCTGTCGA
>JBHJNC010000192.1:0-4337 GCA_048497675.1 Gimesia maris | reverse complement strand
ATCGCCTGGGGCATCAAGAACACATCTTGTGGATTGACGCTCCCCAGCTGTCCGACGACTTGAACAATTTCATCCAGGTCCTCGGCAGTATCAACCACAAATTTTAGCTGATACCGGTAGGCCTGCATCAGCTGACGCAGCGCAGGCAAATTAAACCTCGCTTTTTCGTGGACTTTGGCCAGAGCCGGATCAGTCGGGGTCGAATTGGACAGTTTCGGACTGATACTCATCAAGTCGCAGGGCAAATCAGGAACAAAGGTAATTCCTGCCGTTTCGATAGTCAGATGAAGCCCCAAACGATGCAGCACCCTAACCAGCTCAGGCAGTTTCGGATTGACCATCGGCTCGCCGCCGGTAATGACGATATTTGAGGTCGGATAACTGCGGATTTGCTCTTCCAGCCATTCCGGACTGTATTTGGTCCCGGCTGAGGCATTCTGGGCATATGCCGTATCACACCAGCGGCACCTTAAGGGGCATCCGGCTAGGCGCACAAACACACTCGGAACGCCCGAGAGCCGCCCTTCGCCCTGCAAACTATAGAAAATCTCATTGATGACCATAAACCACAGTGTCCGACTTTTACCGAAAAAATCAAGTGAAATATCGTTCAGCATAGATATTACAAGACCTTAATACCCCATCCTCCGA
The DNA here is from genome assembly GCA_048497675.1 of Gimesia maris. Taxonomy (GTDB): domain Bacteria; phylum Planctomycetota; class Phycisphaerae; order Sedimentisphaerales; family Anaerohalosphaeraceae; genus Anaeroglomus. The sequence goes on along the minus strand of JBHJNC010000192.1, from coordinate 3,686 downwards.
TTCCGGCAAATCTCGGGATTTTCCTGAAAAACATGCTTTACCGACCCCCAGATTGTGCCGATGTTGGAGGTGTGCCGTTTGAGAAATCAGACGGGACAGTGACAATAGCGAGCCAATTTTACGGAGACGGTTTTATGTTTGACTTTTTTGGACTGAAAAAGAAAACCCGGAAACTCAAGATTCAGGTAACTGATGACGAACCGAATATCGTCCAGACACTCAAGGATCGTCTTGAGTTGAACGACTTTGAGGTGGTCGTTGCGTATAACGGCAGCGATGGATTGAAAATCGCCCAGCAGGAACAGCCGGATATGATTTTGCTGGATGTGATTATGCCGGTGATGAACGGACTGGAAATGCTCGAGATGCTCCGCAAGCAGCCGTGGGGCAAGGATATCTCCGTGATTATGCTGACCGCCCGCAGCCAGGCTCAGGATATCTCCCGCGCCACCGCATGCGGCATTGATGACTATATCGTCAAGCCTTTTGATCTGAGCGAATTGCTCGAAAAAATCGAACATCTTGCCGAACGCCGTAAAGCATTAGTCTAAGCCGAAGCATAGAAGTTCTCCCCTTTATAAAAGCAAACACCCGACCTGTGTGCATCACAGGCCGGGTGTTTTTATTTGTACGGTTGTTCACAAAACCAGTTAGTGATCTGCCGGCTCGCCCAGGAGACTCTTGAGTTCCTCGAACCGCTCGGCCAGCAGCTCGGCGTTCTTCGCCTCGACATTCAGCCGCAGCAGCGGTTCGGTATTACTCGGGCGAGCATTAAACCACCAGTCCTTAAATTGAATCGTTACTCCATCCAGATCGTCAACTTGTCCCTGGCTGTATTTACGGGCCAGTTCTTTCATCATTGCTTCTTTGTCTTCGACATGGAAGTTGACCTCCCCGCTGCTGAAGTAACGGCGCAGCGGAGCAACCATTTCGCTCAGGGGTTTGCCGCCCTGGCTGATGATATTGAGCATATGCACCAGGGTAATCATCCCCGAATCAGCAAAGAAATTGTCGCGATAATAGAAGTGACCGCTCAGTTCGCCGCCGAAGCAGGCATGGCTGTCGCGGAGGGTCTTTTTCATAAAGGCATGACCGACCCGTTCACGGCGCGGCGTGCCGCCATTTTTGAGGATTTCTTCCTGGACGACTAAGCTGCTTCGCAGATCATAGACAACCGCCGAGGAGGGATTTTTCTTGAGGAAATACGGCACCATCAGGGCGGTCATAATATCGCAGGGGATGGTCACGCCCTGTTCGTCAATCAGCATCAGCCGGTCAGCATCGCCGTCAAAACAGGCGGCAAAGTCGGCTTTATGGGATTTGACCATCGCTTTGGCTTCGGCCTGATTGGCCTCGACAAGCGGATTGGGGTCGTGCTTGAAAACACCGTTGTGTTCGAAGTTAATCGGGATAATTTCAATCGGCAAATCACCAAAAATGGCAGGTACCATCTTTCCGGCCATACCGTTGCTGGCATCGACGACCATCTTGAGCTTCTTTAGGCCCGGCTCGATGAATTTCAGCACGTGTTTTTTGTATTCCGGCGTAAGATCGCAGTGTTCAACCGAGCCGGTAGGCTTGCCCAGCGTGTGCAGCAGCGCGGTAGCGATGTGCTTAATATCCTTAAGACCCGTGTCGGCACCAACGGGCTTGGCCTGCTGGCCGGAGATCTTAAACCCGTTGTAGCGGGCATTGTTGTGGCTGGCAGTAATCTGCACACCACCGCAGGTGCCGAGGTGGTTGATGGCAAAGTACATCTGCGGCGTATCAATCAGGCCCACATCAATCACATTTGCCCCCGCAGAATTCATCCCCTCAATAAGGGCTTTCTGCAGAGACGGGCTATGAGTCCGCATATCGCGCCCCACACAAATACTCTGGGCATTTGACATCCCGCGTTCATAGCCGCGCAGCATCGACCGCAGAAACTGCGCCGAAGCATGGCCGATTTTCCACGCCGCTTCTTCATTTAATTGATCCGGATATGTACCCCGGATATCATACGCTTTAAAGATTGAAGGGTCCATAAATACCGCTCCCAAAAATAGTTAATATAATGACTCGTTCGGCCTATATCCTAAATGCCCTTGGCCGGATTGTCAAGACAACAAATTACCCGCCGGATGTTCATTTTTTCACAATAAGATGCCGCCCTGCCGCAACTTATTGCTGAGATTCAGGCGAAAAACCACCCAGACAGTCTTCAATCGGCACCTGCAGCAGCTCGGCCTGCCAGGGCACAATCACGCCCTGCTCGAGCAATTCCTCCAACCCGGAAATGCCCAGCTTGGCCACAACCACCATAGCCGCACGCGGCAGCAGCAGCTCCGCCGGGACATTGTTGGCCTCAGCAACCCGCTGGCAGCAGTCCTTGATTTTCTCGACCCGCTCTAAATATCCTTTTTCAGGTTTTGGGGGACGAGTGGTTTGCCTTTTGGTCGGCCATTGCGAGCTGTCCTGCTCATAAACTGTTTCAAGAGCTTCTTTTAACAGAGCCAGACGTTTGCCCTTGCAATGCTTAACCTTCTTGCACAATTCGGTAAAATCCGGCTCTGTGAGCAAATCGGCCTCAACAGCAAGTTCAATGAGACGTTCATTATGCAAAATACGGAACGGCGGCAAATCCGCCTGCTGAGCTTGTTTTTCGCGCCAAAGCCAAAGGCTCTTAAGAAAAGCCAGTTGACGCCGGGTCAGGTCGTTGCTGCCTTTGATGCGAAAATCCCTTTCGGGATTGGACGGCTGGGTGTGGCTTGCCGCAGCACGAACCGAACGCTGGCACATTTGCTTATGCCAGCCGGTGCGCTGCTGTTCCTGCAGCAGGGTCTCAAGCTTTTGCGCCAGTTCCAGAAGATAATGCGTATCGAGGGCCGCATACTGCAGCAGCGGTTCAGGCAAAGGACGCTTCGACCAGTCGGCTTTCTGGTTGGATTTGCTGATAATCACATCCAGGACATTGTTGAGCATCCCGGCCAGGTTCAGCGACTCAAGCCGGAGCAGTTTGCCCGCCAGCATCGTATCGAATATCTCGCCGGTCGGCTGAAACCCGAAATCCATCCTGAGCATCCGAAGGTCATAGCCGGCATCGTGAAAAATGAGCTTTTTGTCGCTAAGACAGGTAAAGAAATGCGACATATCCAATTTGACCAGCGGGTCAATGATGAAGTTATCGCCGCCGAAACTCAATTGAATCAGACAGACCTTGGGGTAATAATGATGAAAGCTGTCGGCTTCAATATCGACCGCGATGAGGCAGGCATTTTGCAGATTGGCCACAAGGCTTTCGAGCTGAGCCTGTTGGTCGATGTATTGAAATTGAATATCATTGGCGCTCAATGTAGTAATCCAAATGCTCTAATTTCCGATAAAACAATATCGGAATACCTTGTTCCTGTCAAGACCTTTAAGCCGATTATCATTTTATCTATTTTAACACGCCTTCACGCCACCGCCTATGGAAATGGGTTCGTTTTGCAAAAAGTTCTTAGTTATTAGTTCGTGGTTCTTAGAAAATTGGGTTCGTTTTGGCAGGCAACGCCTGCACCCCTGGCGCGAGGGCAGCTCGGTAACGCAACCGTTCATAGCCGCGACCGACCCAAATGGGTTCGTTTTGTGAAATAATTATACAGGTATGCAGATGAGTGAGTGACAAGATGCTCATATAGGCCTCCTTCTTTAATAGCTTCCAG
>JBHJNC010000191.1:0-5051 GCA_048497675.1 Gimesia maris | reverse complement strand
TGACGGCACAGTCACTCGCCATGCCGTCACGGTGGATTCCTCCAGTACGCTCCAGTCAGTGGCTGCGGATTTGGCCGCAATCGATGGCCTTCAGGATAATACCGGCATCAACAACGGCAGATTGCAGATTGTTGCGAATTCGGGTTATACCTTTGATTTCCTGCCGGGGGCTTTAACCTCTCCGTCTTCGTATACTCCTGACCCGCTGGCTGGTGCCGGCGCGGCTCCGGATCAAGCGCCGCCGTCCATTACCATTGGCGGGATCTATACCGGATCAACCAATCAGGAATATACCTGCACCGTTCAGACGACCCCGCCCGGCCAGACCAATGCGATAGGGACCGGAACGATGACCCTGGTTGTCCAGGATGGTTCCGGGGCAACCGTGGCTTCCCTCAATATCGGACAAGGCTATGAGGGCGGCTCAGAAATAACCATCGAAAATGGGATTAAAATTAAATTGAAAGCCAACGGTATCAGTCCGGGTTATCTCAATGATGACGAGGTATTTACAATTAGCGCTTTGGCTAACTCCGATACCTCTGGTTTCCTTGCTTCAGTCGGCATTAATTGTTTCTTTTCCGGAAACAGCGCATCTTCTTTTGCACTGGGGGCGGATATTGCCCAGTCAACCCGCAATATCGCCGTTTCCGGAAACCCCGCTCAGGGTGACAATGCCAATGCTCTGGCAATTGCTCAGCTCGGCAAGACAGCCGCCGATTCGCTGGGCGGGCTTACAGCAAAAGATTATTATCGCAATCTGACCGTGGATGTGGGCAATCAGATTTCATTTACTCAGCTTCAGTATGATAATTCGCAGGGAATTCATAAATCCCTCAGTGAACAGCGCGACCAGGTCAGCGGCGTCGATATCAATGACCAGGCGATGCAGATGATGATTTACGAGCGGATGTTCCAGGCCATGGCCAAATATCTGAACACAATTTCAAGTTCTCTTGAAACGATGATGACGATTGTAACCTAATTCCATCAAGGAAGACGTATGAGTTATTCATTAGATGCTATTTATAAAAGTGCCAGCTGGTCGATTTCACAGCATTCAGCAAAACTGGCTTTGCTGCAGGAAAAGGCTGGAACCGGTCAGGAAGTCAACCGTGTCTCCGATGACCCCAGCGTTTCAAACCAGATTCTCGGATTGGTTAGTGACGGCAGAACAAAAACCCAGTATATCAAGAGCCTTGACGAAGTAACCAGTGTGCTGGAACTCAGCTCGTCGGTTCTGCAGAGTATGTCGGCTCAGGTCGCTCAGGCCAGAGCCTCGCTGACATCGATTATGGCCGGTTCAACCGGCGGCGAATTGCGGGAAACGCAGGCTACGGACCTCAATAACACCCTTGAGCAATTGGTCTCGCTGGCTAATACGCAGCGATTAGGACAAAGTCTTTTTGCTGGAGCCAGAGCTGATCAGGTTCCTTATGTGGTTGAACGCGATGATAGTGGAAATATCACACGCGTAATCTATCAGGGCAGTATGGAGGAGATGAAAGTTGAAATCGCCAACGGCGTAGAGATGTCGTCGGTGATTGTCGGCCAAAATTTATTTTCCCCTGATGATCGCCAGTCCCCCATTTTTTATGGTAATACCGGGGCAGCGGTCGGAACCGGAACCAATACCGTACGCGGCGATGTGTATCTAACGGTCCAGGGATCCGCCGGGAATTGGCAGCTTTCGATTGACGGCGGAGCGAGTTGGGTCGACTCGGATGGCACCGATACCAATCTGGCGGTAGTTAATTCGGAAACCGGTGAAGTCTTATATGTTGATGCGACCGGAATAACCCAGACCGGCACAGAGCCGATCCGTGTTCCCGGTACTTACGATATCTTCAACAGTTTGATTTGTGCCAGGGACCTGCTTAGAAATATAAACGGGGTCACTGAAAATCAGCTCAAAGAGATGATGGATGACAACATCAGTGAAATGCAGGTCGTTAATCAGAAGCTGACCCGTTCATTCCCGGTTGTCGGCGGCCGTCTTCAAACGATTACCGCGCTGCGAGACAGTATGGAGGAAATGCGCAGCAGCACCGAACAGGATGTCAGCCGCTTGCAGGATGCGGATATCTCGCAGGTCGCCATCGATCTGGCACGCTATGAGGTGTTGTACCAAATGTCGCTGAAAGTGGCTTCGAATCTGTTTTCAATGTCATTTCTGGATTTTATCAAGTAATTGAACGGCGGATGGATATGTCACAGCCCTTGTCTGTCAGTTATGTCTCGCCTTTGATTCGTCAGGCTCAGCAGCTTGTTGCTCAGGGACAGGACGCACAGATAGTCGAGCTGATTGACAGGTCGCTGAAAGAAAAACCCGCTTCCGGAACTGCCTGGAGTGATGCGGGCATTTTATTGTTTGTGATGAATCGCTATCAGCAGGCAGCCGAGCATTTTGAACGTGCCATGCAATGTCCGGATTGCCCTAAGGATGTCTGGAATAATCTGGCACGAACCTATCTGGCGTTGAATCGCCCGGAATCGGCCGTTCGGCTCATTGGGCAAATTGCTGCCGAAGGTCTTCTTGAAGAGTCGCTCATCGAAGCGCTAGTATCTCAATGGAATCAAAATGGTCAGTTCGCCTCGTCGATGGAGGTGATTGGCAGTGCCAAAAAACATCTGCCGCAGTCCCAGACAATCATTCAGCTTCAAGAGCAGACACGCCTGTGTCGGGCAAAAATAGCGTTCTTCTGCGGCGGCGACGGCAAGACGTTTTTGAAAGATATCATCGACTTCGCGCAGCAGCGGTATCAGGTGCGCGTCTTTGAAGGAACAAATACCCAGCAGATGGCTGAATTAATGCGCTGGTCTGACATCTCTTGGTTCGAATGGTGCACAAACATCGCTCTGCTTGGCTCTCAGCTGCCCAAAGTCTGCCGCAGCATTATTCGCCTGCATCGCTATGAAGCCTATACGCCATTCATTCGCGAAATGCAGTGGCAGAATATTGATTTGCTGATAACGGTTGGCAACAGCTTTGTACTGGATGCGATGCAGCGGCAAGTCCCGGATATCCGGCAAAAGGTCTCGATGGTGACGATTCCCAATGGAGTCAATCTGGACAAGATTCGTTTTGTTCCCCGCAAACCCGGTAAAAATCTGGCCTTTGTGGCATCGCTTCGACTGGTCAAAAATCCGATGTTCCTGCTCCAGTGTATGGCAAAGCTGCACCACTATGACCCGGACTACAAGCTCTTTATTGCGGGCGACAGAAACGATGTTCTGCTTGACCAGTACATGACCTACCAAATCAAAGAGTTTGGGCTCCAGGATGTCGTTATTTTCGATGGCTGGCAAAGTGACATTCCACGCTGGCTTTCAGATAAGCAATATCTGCTGGTAACCAGTGTTATCGAAAGTCAGGGGATGGGCTGCCTTGAAGCGATGGCCGCCGGGATTCGTCCCGTGATACACAATTTTCCCGGCTCGCGCGAAACCTTCGGCAGTGAGTATTTATTCAACACTCCCGAAGAATTTTGCGACCATATCCTGGATGGCCAGTATGATTCCGAATTATATCGGGATTTTGTGGAACGCCGGTATGACCTGGCAGTCCAGCTTCGCAAAATCAATGAGATATTTGCATCAATGGAAACCAATACTCTTCAGTCACCAAAGGTCTTGGCAAATTGAAGACTATGACTAAATTCTCCCGTAGCAGATTACCAGTTGCAATCGTAACCGGCGGAGCAAGGGGAATCGGCCTATGCATCGCCCAGCAGTTTATTCAAAATGGCGTCAAGGTCGTTATCGCTGACAGCAACGCCGCAACGGGAAAAAAAGCACAAAAAAAACTCGGGCCCAATGCTATTTTTGTCACAACAGATGTCTCCCGTGAACAGTCAGTAAAAAAGATGATTGCTCTGACGGCCAGGACTTTTGGACAAATTGACTATATGATCAACAATGCGGCCATCGCCAAAAACGGTCCAGTCGAGAAGCTCGCATTTGCAGACTGGAAAAAGGTCTTGGATGTGAATCTGTCGTCAGCGTTTCTCTGTGCCAAATACGCTGCTCAATACCTCCGAAAAACACAAGGCGTTATTGTTAATATCGCTTCAACACGTGCCATAATGTCGGAGGCGAATACCGAAGCCTACTCGGCATCCAAAGCCGGGCTGGTCGGCCTGACCCATGCGCTGGCAATAAGTCTTGGCCCTGAAATCCGAGTCAACTGTATAAGTCCTGGCTGGATTGACACCCGTCAGTTTATGGAAAAACCGACCTTTCCCCCTTTAACTCAGGCCGACCATGCCCAGCACCCGGCCGGCAGAGTCGGCTGCCCAGAGGATATTGCTGAGATGGTTCTCTATCTCTGCTCTCAGGCAGGCAAGTTTATCACCGGCCAGAACTTCATCATCGACGGCGGAATGACTAAGAAGATGATTTACGTGTAGTAAAGATAAGCACAGGATAAAACAGGGCATTAATGTTCTATTCCTCTGAATTGCGCCCCTGTACTTGCATAATCACATAGTCACGATACAAAAAAACAGGCGTAGGGCCTAAATCCTACGCCTGTGATGGCTTATATTCAAACGACTTACGTTAAATCAGCAAGTCGAAATTGATGTTTAGATGGATTTCCGCCGTCTCAACCAGCCGACCAGGCTTGTTCCTATACCGGCCAGAAGAATAGCACTCGGTGCCGGAACAACCGCGGTGTCGATTGTAAAGCTGATGCCCTTATTGTAATAGTGGCAATCCGGGTCGAAGCCAAGAGCAATCTTGCCATCGGCCAGATAAGACTTCAAGGCCGCCAGTTGTGTGTCATTAAATTCGATAGCAATGGTTTTGGCTTTGCTTACACCGATCCCGATATCTCCAGGGACGTTCAAAGATGCGATATCAGTTACCGGTCCAAACGTCCCAGAATCGAATTTATCTACCGAAGTGGTTGCAGAATCACTGCCTATATAAATGTTTCCAGATCCATAGGGGTTGTCGAGCAAGTCGATGAACAGCTTGTCGGTAGAGTTGCCGCCACTCCAGTCATAAATACTGTTCAGTGTGACCTTGGCAGACAAGATGTCGTCTGG
>JBHJNC010000190.1:0-4729 GCA_048497675.1 Gimesia maris | reverse complement strand
GCAGCACGATCAGCGCGCGGTCGAGACCAGGCCGGTGCCGACACCGCTTCCGGCAAATACGCCGACGCGCTGTCCTTTGCCGCAGGTTAAGACGCCATCGAGGGCGCGAATGCCCAAAGACAGCGGATGGCGGATCATTTCACGCATTAAAGGAGCCGGGCTGGTGTTGTGAATAGGACGCATTTCTCCGGTCAAGGGTCCTTTGCCGTCGATAGGATTGCCAAGGCCGTCCAGCACACGGCCGGTCAGGCAGTTGTCAACCCGAATCATACGGGGTTTATCGGTGGCCGCCACGCGGTCTCCCGGCCGAATGCCTTCGATGGAATCCAGCGGAAGCAGAACGAGGTTGCCTTTGCGGAAGCCGACAACTTCAGCATCCACCGCGGCCCCATTCTGGAGCTGAATCTGGCAAAGCTGACCAAGCCCGACCGATGGGCCGCTGCTTTCGACGGTAAGTCCCGAAACATGGGTGACCGCCCCTTTGCGCGCAATCAGCGGGGCGGTTCGCGCCGCCTGCAGCAAAGGCTCAAAATCCACAAAACTTGTTTTTTTATCAGCCATATATCATCCAGAAGTCGGACTTCTGTATTTTATCAGAATTTATTTTATCCCTGTGTCGCCTGTAAAGCCGCTTCAATTTGACGCAGATGTTCCTCGATGGTGTATTCAATCAGTCCTTCGGTTGTCACCACAATGCACTGGGCCTTTCCAATAGACCAATCCGCCGTCAGTGTAATATTTTGGTGAACACTGTCACGGCCGGACTGAAGAGACTGCTCATACGTTTTGAGGTCCTCGGGATTGAGCCGGATTTCCAAAATGGACCCGCCGGGCGTAGCGGTAATCGCTTCGGTTAAGATAGTCTCAATCTGATAATTGTCCCGCTGAATTTCATGGGCCAGAACGCGGGAAGCAATCTGAACCGCCAAATGAATAATCTGTTCTCGGTGTATTGCAAAAAGCATCCGGCTGTATTGCTCGGTCTGCTGTACCGCATCATTCAGCGCCTGACACAGCGACTGCAGCTGCGCTTTCATTGCAGCCAACTCTTTTGCCCCGGCGGCGACGGCGGTTTTTTCCAATGCTTCGGCAGCACTGAGCGTTTTAACAGAGCCGATGGTCTTGCCGACACGAAGTGCGATTGTTCCGCTCATAATCAATCTTCCTCGATGAAAATTAATTCTTCGGCTTCATTGGCCTCTCGCAGCGGTTTGGCAACTTCTTCACGTGCGGCCTGCACTTCTTTTCTGCGCGGTTCACCCAGCAATGACAGTTCGTCGTCAATCATCTGGGACAGACGCTCGGAGATATTGGACCGGATTTTTTGGGTAATCAGCGGATCCGCCCCAAAGAGCGCTTTGGCCAGAGTTCCGGCCTCCACTTTTCGCAGCAGACCCTGCAGGCATTTGTCGTCAATTTTGGGCAAGTCTTCCCAGGTTACCATCAGCGTTTTAATGGTGACCGCGGTTTGGTCGTCGCGGCTCTGGATTTGCTGGAGCATCATATCCCGCCGTTCTTTGGGCAGACCGCTAAGAACCAGCGCCAGCTTTCGCAGAGTATCTCTCCCGGTTTTGTCTTTTACCACCGGCGCCTGATGTTCGGAACTCATTTCAACAATACGTCTACAAATGACTTCGCCGACGCTGCGCAGCGTTTTGGGTGAAGCATGCATCGGAGTTGTCATCCGTAAGACGACCTGTGCACTGGTATCATCGTCCAGCAAGCCAATTACCTCGGTACTCAGCTTGGACGGCAGGGCGGAAAGCACCATCGCAATCGCCTGGGGAGCTTCTCCATTGACGGCTAATGCGATCTGTTCAGGTGAGGCATTTCCAATGGCGATAAAGGGGTCATTTTCGATGACGGCTTTGTTGATACGCGATTGAATATCGGCGGCTTTATCTTTGCCGGCGATATTTTGCAGCAAATTCGCAACAAAGCTTTTGACGTGCAGCATTCCCTGATTTCTGCTCAGCAGCTCAGCGACAAATTCCCGGCTGACATGGGCCGCGTTTTCCGGCTTGGTCAGGCCTCTGGCTTCAAGTCGAGAAAGCTCCATCGCAATTTTCTGGATGACTTCCTGGGGTTGTCCTTTGAGCAATTCAGAGGCGGTCGTCGGGTCTAACGCTATAAGGAGGACCGCTGCTTTTTGTATGCCGCGCAGCTCCATGGTTTATCGCTCCTCAGTCAGCCAGCTGGCGAACAACTGTCGAACCTGCTCAGGATTTTGGCGGAGCTGGCCGGCGATATGCTGACGAATCGCGTTTACGGTCTCCTGGCCGGTTCCAGCCCCCAGCAGGCCGGCGGCGCCGCTTCCCAAAGCGTTAGCCGATGCGGCAGCCTGTGCTGCGGCGGCTTTCCTGCCGGCGCCGGTGAATATCTTGAGAGCCAGCAGGGCACAAATTGCCAGGATACCCATCGACGACTGGCGGACCAGTTCGATATAACGCTGCCATTTCTCAAAACCGTCTGTGTCTATCGCTATCGGCGAGACGGGCCGGTTGAATGCGACATGACGCACCGTCAAATTTTCATCTTTCAATAATTCAGGCCCGATCGCTGTCCGGACGATGGCTTTGACATCGTCAACCGACATCAGTAATTCAGCGTCGGGGGCCTTCGCGGGCGCGTCTTTGTTTTCTTCTTTGGCGTTATCGGTCTTGGGTTCCTGTGGTTTGGACAAATCGGCGACAATCGATACGGACCAGCCTTTGATGACTCCCGGGGTGGTTTGACGTGTCGTTACGGTCTGCGGGACTTTATATTTGCTGGTGGTCGATTCGGTTTTTTCCTGTCCGCCGGCCAGAGTTGATTTGCCGTCCGGCGATGCTGTATCGGGCTGTTTATTGGTTGTCCCGTCGATGGTTTCTTCTTCCGGGATGCCCTTTTCATAGACCGTCTTGACCTCGGTTTCACTGGTCATATCAATCGTTGCGCTGGTCAATACTGTTGCTTTGCCGGGACCTAAGACCATTTCCAGCGACCGCAGCAGCCGATCCGTCATCTGCTGTTCAACCCCGCCTTTGTAGTCTTTGTAGGTATTGGCGCCGGCGACCATCGGGTCCGCTTCGGTTGTCCCGGTCAGCAGATTGCCCTGGCTGTCGGCAATGGTGACATTTTCAGATTTGAGTCCTTCGACGGCTCCGGAGACCAGATTGGTGATTGCCGAGGCAGTAGCGTGACTGAGCTGCCAGCCGGGACGCAGTTTGAGCATAACCGAGGCGCTGGCTTTCACACCTTCGCCGGTGAACATCGTCTGTTCGGGCCGGACAATATGCACGCGTGCGTATTCCACCCCGTCAAAGAATTGGATGGTTTTGGCCAGTTCGCCCTGCATGGCGCGGTTATAATTGAGTTTCTGGACCAGGGGGCTGACGCCTAATTTTTCGTTGTCGAACAGTTCAAATCCGGGTTCGCCGTCTTTGGGGCCGAATCCTTCTTTGGCCATCTCGGCCCGCAATTGATAAACCTGTTCGGAAGGGACAAATACGCTGGTTCCGCCGCCGCCCAGGGTGCAGGGGATATTCTTTTCCTGAACCTTGCCGACGATCTGGCTGGCCTGCTCAAGGCTGAGATTGCCGTACAAAAGACGCATCTCCGGCTTTGTCGCCCACTTGGTCAGCAGGCTGCCGGTAATGATGCACGCCATCACGGCTGCGGCCAAGACGGCTCGCTGAACCAGCCCGATGCGTTGCCAGATTGCGTTAATTTTGTCAAACAAACGTGTTGCGCCTTAAAATTGTCTACTGCAAGATTATTTAATCACTCATGCCCGGATTCAGAATTCGCTAATCAAACCTGCATTCGCATGGTTTCTTTATAGGCTTCGACCAGCTTGTTGCGTACGCCGACCAGCAATTTAAAACTCATATCGGCTTTGGCCATGGATGCGACCACGGAGTTGACGTCCTGCTGTTTGCCGCTAAGCAGGTCCACAATCGAGGCATTGGCATCGTTCTGGTCCTGGTTGACCTGACGGAATGAATTTGCCAGGGCATCTCCGAAATCAGTAACTTTGCTGCCGGCCGGTTTTATACCCGGCTGGGAAATCGGACTTCCAATGGCCGGTGACGATAGATTGGGATTCAATTGTATACTCATTTGCGTCATCCTTTATCGGAGCAGTTCTAAACTGGTTTCCATCATTTTTTGGTAACGTTTCAGAATTGAGGCATTGGCCTGGTAGGCCTTGCTGGCGATGTTTAAGTCGATCATTTCTTTGGCCAGGCTGACGTTGGGCATGGCAACATACCCGTTTTCATCCGCATTGGGATGTCCCGGATCCAGAACGTATTGAAAATCACTTGGGTCCTGTTTGATGCTGCTCAATTCAACGCCGCCCAGACCTTTATTGATTTCTTCGGCCTTAAAATCTGCCACCAACCGGCGGTACGGCTCGCCGTTGCCTGCATCGGTGGTCTGGATATTTGCCACGTTCGAGCTGATCAGCTCCATCTTGCGCTCATACGCCCGAAGCCCGCTGGTGGCGATCTTAATTGTATTAAACATTCCATCGATTTTCATAGTCGGAATCCTTTCCGCCAATTTTTAACGCAATCTGCTATTGAATCTTCAACGCGTTATCCATTTGCTGATATTTTTTCTTCAGCAGCGAGGTATAAGCATGATGTTTCAGAGAGTTTTTAACCATTTCTCCGATTTCATTGTCGATATTGACATCATTGCCGAACTCGTTGATCGGCGAATTTTTCGTCTGGTAATATTCCAT
>JBHJNC010000189.1:0-4111 GCA_048497675.1 Gimesia maris | reverse complement strand
CAAACTCTCGAACTCTCTGAAAATTCGCGTTCTCTGGTTAATACCCCTGCACCGATAAGGGGGAAAGTAGAGCGATTTAGCGACTTGGCAACATCTCCGGTTCAAACGGTCACACATAGACAGACAATATCGACACATCTGCCACTGAACAGTGAGTATAAAACTACCCTGTGCCTGCCGGAGGTGCGAGGCAGGTTTCCATGTGATGGTTTGACATGTATTCAGTCGTTATGTACCGCAGAACCTGTGACGTTTTCGGCGTGATGAGCACCAGCTGACATGATGGCGTTGTGAATGCCTTCTATATAGTGCATATATATGACATAGGCTTCCACGAACTCTCGTCCTGCATCGATGCTTTTGTCTTTGTCTTTTTTGGCCTCTATTACCTTTGTGAATTTTTCATTGATGGCTGCCGCCATGTGGCTACTGATCTTCTTGATCATCTCGTCTGCGGAACCATCGGTTAGGGCCTTTTCGGCCATTGCGACTATTGGTTCCACCTGTTCGTCTTTGATGCCGCTGTAGGGAGCGCCTTCACCTGTACGGTGGAGCCGGACGAGTGTTTCGAGGAAGTACTGATCGGCCAATTCCTTGGCCTCTGGGCCCTTTGCCCGGACCGCGACCGCTTTCATGAATGCAGCCTTGATCTCGGCCTCATTATCTTTCTTGACCCATTTGAGGATGGGGGTCACGTCGTTTTTCTCCAGAGCCACCTTAGCTTCTGAAATGACCGGCCCGCTTGTGGTATCACAGTGTGCAAATGCAGTCTTCGCTAAAAAAACCAAAATTCCCGCCAAGATTACCGACGCCGCCAGTGTTCCGACTGTCCATTTCGTTCTCATACTTTTTGTCTCCTTTCATTTTCTGACGTCTTTTTTCTCGACAAATCATACTGGAAATATTCATAATGAAGCAGCGACTTTACAGGCTCTCTTGATTTCCAACTAAAAATACATTATAGCTTTTCGACATCACATAGTATCAAAAAATTACATTTAAATTGCTATCACTCTCTGGTTAACACCCCTGCGCCGATAGGGATGGGTGGCAAAATTCGTGTTGTTAATACTTTCAATGTGGTTTCAGCGGCCAAGATTGGTAGTATAGGTAAAGGTGTGCCTGTGCCATTGACGGCCATGTTTTCACATAGCAAACATATCAATTTAATCAGAGTGTTCGTAAATTCTTAAATGCTTTGAGGGAAATACCAAAGATGTTTTTGAATGTACCGGAAAAATGAAACGGATCGGTAAATCCAAGTTTGTGGGCGATTTCTTTTATCAGAATATCCGGTTTATGCAGTTCTTCGGCAGCAATCCCGTCAACATCAAATCCATCTATAACAACTTCTATCTCAAAAACGTATTTACTTAGACGGGAGTGTTTAACGAAGCATCTCCAGAATGATTCGCTTAAATGCTTCTTTGCCTTTGGACAGTTCGTTAATATCGATATACTCATTCGGTTTATGGCACATTTGCGGATTCCCTGGACCATAAATGATTACGGGAGCATTTAGTTTCGCAAACCACGGTCCGTCGGTGGTAAAACCAACAGCTTTGACTTGGTCCGTTCCGACGGCTTTGCATACTGCCTTAATAAACGACGTGTCAGCGGGTGTTTCCAGGGCGCCAACAGAACGTATCACCTGCAAGGTGGCCTTAAAATCGTTGTCTTTTTGTGCAAGCTGTTCGAAAATCTGCCGGATATTCTGAATTATCGCCTCATGGCTCTGCCCCGGCAGAGTTCGTATGTCAATCTGAGTGGTACACTGATCCGGGACAACGTTGGTGGCTTGTCCGCCGGAGATGGTGTTAATGCTTCGCGAACATCCACCAAGAAGTGGATGGGGCTGGTGGGGAATCTGATATGCCTTGAAGGCTGCCAAAAAAGACATCATCTTTTCAATCGCATTAATACCCAGCTGCGGCATTGAGCCGTGAGCAGTCTTGCCGGCGGTCGTAATCTCTAACCAGAGTATTCCCCGATGGGCACGCATAATAGTTAGTCCCGTTGGCTCAGGAATAATAATCCCTACAAGCGGGCCGAGTTCTTGACCTTGAGTCTCCAGAAACCGCATTACTCCTCGACTGTCTGTCTCCTCTCCGGCTGTGGCGGAGAAAATGACATCCCCGGAAAGGGGGATATTGGCCTGTTTGATTTCGGTCATTGCCTCTGCGACGGCCGCCAGTCCGCCAAGCATATCGGTGGCACCGCGTCCCCAGATTTTGCCTTCTTTTTCGAGCCCGTCAAAAGCTCCAACCTGCCAGGTCTCCAGTCCTTGTGGAACTACGTCCAGATGTCCACCAAACAGCAAAGCAGGCTTGCTGCCATTACCTTTCAGGCGAGCGGTAAAATTGGCATTTTTCCCGTTCCAGATATCAATGTGTGTCTCGATGCCAGTCTGGGAAAAATGGTTTTGAAGGACTTCTGCGGTCTTTATCTCTCCCCGTTCACAGGTTGGGGCGGTACGAATCAGCTGTTGTAATAATTCGATAATCATGCGGGTATTATACAGAATCCGAATTATGAAACAAGAGGTTCTTTGGAAACAATATCTTTGTTTTGTCAAAATTGGCAATTTGGCTTGACAGTATCCAAGCAGGGGGGTATCTTTTGGCAGTGAAAGTATAATTATCTGCAATAATAAAGGGCTGATTATGGCGAAAAAACTACAAGTATTGTCCTGTTTCGTGTTTTCTCTGTCGTTATTCGTTTTTGCACAGGTTGACACGGTTCAAATTGAGCAGGTTCGTGAGCAATATACCCAATCCAAACAACAGTTGGATACGGCTGCGACTCAGGTCATTGATGGTTTCTGGCGACAGAGCATCGATGCTCTGATGCTGTCCAAAGAAAGTCAGGAGATTGTCGCAATCCGAGATATACTGGTTGCTCAAAAAGGCGACAAGGAAACTTTTTATACGGTTGCCTATATCAAAGCCGCAGAGACTCACCTGCGGTCATCTTTCGACATCGTTAATAAATGGACTGAACCGGAAAGACAGCTTTTGGTTGCGCGGAACTTGATGATCTTAGTCGCCGAATTCGGGCGTTTTGAGCTGGCGGATTTGGCGATAGCCCGGTTGAATGATCAGGATGCCATGGTACGCTATTGGGCGGTTCAGGCATTAACCGGCAGCTCTCTGATTTCTCAGCTCAAATCGGACGCAACGATTGATTCAAAGAAAGTACAGGGTCTGATTGATAGTCTTGGAGCGTATATTAAAGAGCAAAACGATCCCCGTTCGCTGGTATCAATAAGCAGTTTTGCCATAGGCATGCAGACGCTTGCGGCTCAAAACCTTTTGCTGATGATGGCGGATAAGCGCATCGATGCATATATGAAGTGGACGGTAACTGATGAAGCCGTTGATGCTGCGATTCTCAAGGCAATTGGCAATCTGTACCAGACCACGTCATCGCCTGCGGCCAAACAGGAGCTGATGTCTCGTTTTGGGCAATTGTATGCCTGTGTGATGCAGCGGCAAATGAAGGGCAAAAATATTCCGAGTTCCTCTCTTGATCAACTCGTTACTGTGATTGCTGAGGTTGAAGAGGTGGTGTTGCCCAAGCTGCTCAGCGGCTGGACGCCGAAATTCAGAGTCAGCCTTGCCAAAAATGTTTCGATAGATAAAGATTACGAGTTCCTTTTTGGTTCCGGTTTGCGTCAGGGCGAATTAGTCAGCCGGCTTAGTTTTACCTTTGGCAAAGATAGTTCCGGCAAGCCGTTGTTGGTTCCGCAGACCATTCCGGCCCAGCCTGAACCGCCTGCCGAATCGCAGCCCTAACTATGCATGAGTAATGATGGGTTCCAATGGATTGGAGAGTGAAGTTCAACTCCCGGGTTTTCAAACAGCCGAGTTATTCCGGCGGACTGTTTTCGTTTTGTTATGTGCTGCTTCTGGTTGGCCTGTTTTGTACGGGGTGTAAAGATCGGCCATCAGATCCAAATTCCAACGAGGTCGTGCTGCAGCATCGTTTGAGGGCGAGGGTTCAAACGCTCGATCCGGCCGAGGTTCGCGATACCATCGGCACCTCGGTTGCTTCCGACATCTTTGAAACACTCTACGATTATCATTACCTTAAGCGTCCCTACGAATTGATT
>JBHJNC010000188.1:0-8660 GCA_048497675.1 Gimesia maris | reverse complement strand
TTATGCCCGCAAGTCGGGTCGTTGGGATTCTGCCGGTACTCGGTCAGCACAACCCGTACACCCTTGTCATAATACTCTGTCGGATACGGCACAAATCGAGTCGCGGTAATCAACAGTGTGCCCTTGTGATTTTCCGGGTCGGTCAGCGGGCCGCTGGACAGCGTCATCCGCATCCGGGCATCGGTCAGGCCGTTGGCCTGCAAGACCTGCTCTGTCGCTGCGGCAATCTCATCCGGTGTATAGCCAAACGGAATCGACAAGGCCCTGGCACTGGCAATCATCCGATTGAGGTGGTCATCCAGCCGAAACACCCGCCCATTCACCGCGCGCATGGTCTCAAATAACCCCATCCCATACAGATAGGAGTTGTCGGTAAAGCTGAGGGCGGCTTTATCGGCCTGAACAATCTTATCATTTAGAAATACTTTATCCATAATATCCTGTATCTTGAGCTATACCTTCCGAAATAAGCGAATCATTTCGACAGCATCGTAAAATAGACAAGATTATTTTACGATGTATGCAAAAATAATCAAACTTATCATCCGCGGAAAACCAGTTTTATTTGTCGATTGGGGGCTTTTGTGGTATCTTAGGCGGCTTGAATGTAATAGGTACGATAATTGGGATTAATGATGACAAGACCAAGTCCTTTTGAGCAAGTTCACCTCCAGCTGGGTGCCCAGATGGAGGATTATCACGGCTGGCGGCTTCCCAGCCGATTCGGCGGGGCAGAGGTGGAAAATAAAGCCCTGCAAAATCATTGCGCTGCGTTTGATCTGTCCGGTTTTGGACGTGTCAGCATCAAGGGCAAAGATGCCGCTAAGATATTGCAGAAAATAGGTTTAAATCCTATCCCGGACTGGGCTTGTCAGCAATGGAATTGGGCCGAAAACAATCAGAAACAGCCCGTCCGAATCGCCGCATTGCGGAATGAATATATCGTTTTATCGCAACCCAATTCTCAGACAGCAAGCCATTTGAAGACGGCGGCAGGACAAGATAATCTGGATGCACAAATCACAGATATATCCGAAAAAACTGCTTTTCTGGGCTTATACGGGCCTTCGGCGTACAGCTCTATCAGCAAGGTCCTGCCCTTTGATATTGATGAGCTTGAGCCGGGCGGGGCAATGCCGGTATCATTTTTTATGATGAATCTGATTTTGTTGCGGGGAAGCTGGCTGGATGGCGACGGCTTGGAGCTGATTTGTCCGGTTTCTGTCGCTGGCCTGGTCGGCGGCTCGATTGCCAAATACCGGCAGAAATACAACATAACCCCGGCAGGGATGGAGTGCCTGCTGTCGGCTATGAAAGAAAACCCTCAATTATCCCAGTAGGACAGGGGGTGGTTTTTGTGGAAAATTCGGCCGGTTTGTGCTATAAGAAATTGCTTTTTTAAGGAATAAGTAGGATTTAAGGTCTTATATGTTTGCAATCATCAGTGATATACATTCGAATCTTGAAGCCTTAACGACGGTGTTGGAAGATATCGAAAAACGAGGCATCAAGACGATCTACTGCCTGGGCGATATTGTCGGCTATGCCGGCAATCCGCTGGAATGTCTGGATTTGGTTATCGAAAAGACCGAAAACTGCATTATGGGCAACCATGACTATGCAGCCCTGTATGAACCGACCAACTTTAATTCCGGCGCCGAGTCTGCCGCCTACTGGACCCGCAAGATGCTCGAGCAGGAACCCGATCATGAGAAGGCGGAAAAAAGGTGGCGATATCTGGGTCAGCAGAAGATGCGGTGGACACTGAAGACCAAACTCGGCGATGTCGATGCGCACTTGGATTTTGTTCACGGCTCGCCGCGAAGACCCATCAACGAATACATTTTCCCGGACGATGTTTTTACAACTACCGGCAAAATGGATGCTCTCTTTGAGCGGGTCAAACACATTTGCTTTATCGGCCATACGCATCTGCCGGGAGTCTTTCTGGAAGACCCGGATTTTTACCCGCCGGATGAACTGGGCGGCAAGTACCCAATCATCCCGGATGAAAAGGCGATCATTAATGTCGGTTCGGTCGGCCAGCCGCGCGACCGGGACAACCGCTCCAGCTATGTCTTTGTGGCCGACAATGAAGTGCATTTTGTCCGCCTGGAATATGATTACAAAACGACAGCTCAAAAAATTTACTCGATTCCGGAACTGGACCGCTTCGAGGGTGAGCGTCTGGTCGATGGACGATAGCTGCACGATATATCAAAAATCAAAATGCAAGAATCAAAATGACAGATTAAAATCAAAAATATAGCTGTTGCCAACTCTTCATTTTTATCTTTGATTTTGTTTAGAATTTAGAAGTTTAGAATGTTTTACCTATAAGGATTTTGAATGAAACTTAAATATGTTGCAGTGTTGTCTTTGGTTCTTTTTACCGCCGTCTGCGGTGTTCTGGTCTGGCAGACGGGGATATTCTCCGGCGCTAATGGAATTATTCAGCTGGCCGCGGAAGTAAACACTACCGATGCCGCATTACCTGTGCAGGCCGCTGAAACCCCTGCCGCTCAAGAGCCGCAAATGGCCGCAAGCACACCGCCGCTGACCTTTGCGGCGATAAGCGGAAAGCTGCAGACGGTAACCCTCGGACAGGTCTATGATGACATCAAACGCACCGACGAGGCAGCCCGATATAAATTCAAGGTCGAATTGAGCACGCTCGGTGCGGCCATCCGGACAGCCGAGCTTTCGGAATTCAGCGACCTAAAGGCCAAAGACCCAAAGCCGCTGAAAATTCTCAGCCCGATTACTAATGGCAAGTCCGCATATTCGATGGCATGCGAGTCGCTCTATATCGTTCGGCAAGGCCAATCGTTCAGCAGTACTGGGCTGGCGTTCCCGCTGGAAAAGCTCAACTGGCAGCTGGTCGAACAGGGCCAGGACAAGGCTGTCTTTGCCGCTGAATTGGGCGATGTTAAAATCGTCGACGGCAAACAGCAGATGACTTCCCCTCTGCTGCGGATTACCCGTACTTACACTGTCCAGCCGGGAAGTTACGATTTAATCAGCGATATTCAATATGAAAATCTCTCGTCTGAACCCATTCGGGTCCAGATGAATCTGTCCGGGCCGGCGGGCATTCCGCACGAGGGCAAGCGGCGCGACATCCTCAAGGTTTTTGCCGCGTTTGATACGCCCAAGGGCATCGAGTCGCGATTTGTCGATACGCCCAAAATGAAAAAGGCGGTCGAAAAAGGCAACTATGACAATATGAAAATCCTGCCGCCTGCCGACAATGCGGTAATGCAATGGGCGGCCCTGACGAACAAATACTTCGCCGCCATCGCCTATCCATCGACCGACACCTCGCGGGGGCTGGTGCGTTTTGAAACCGCCCGTTATTACTCGGAAAAAGCGGGCGTATGGTACAGTGAAAACAGCTCGTTTGTAATGAAGGCCGGAACGTTTGAATTGGGCGCCGCCGGCAGCGCGAACGCCTCGGCTCATCTGGCGATGAATCTGTATCTTGGGCCCAAAGATAAAAAACTGTTTGAACAGAATCCCGTCTATAATCAATTGCAGTTCTTCCAGAGCCAGGATTTCAGCTCCTGCTGCTGCCCCAAAGGCATTATCGCCCCGCTGGCATTCGGCATTATCTGGCTGATGAAGTCGCTTTATATGCTGATGGGGCCGTTCGGCAACTACGGTATTGTGATTATGTTCTTTGTCTTTGTGATTCGACTGCTGATGCACCCGCTGACCAAAAGCGGGCAGGTACAGATGCTGAAGATGCAGAAGATGCAGCCGAAGATTCAGGAAATTCAGCGCAAATACGCCGACAACAAAGCCGAGATGCAAAAGCAGATGATGCTGGTCTATCGCGAAGGCGGCGTCTCGCAGGCGATGTTTATGGTCCCGATGTTCCTGCAGATGCCGATCTGGATTGCCCTCTGGACGGCGGTATCCATCAGTGTTGATTTGCGCGGGCAGGGTTTCCTGCCGTTCTGGATTACGGACTTGTCGGCTTCGGACGCGATATTCTGGTTTACGCCGATTACGATCCCGCTGATCGGCGCCGAAATTAATTCGATCAATATCCTGCCGCTGCTGATGGGCGTGGTGATGTACCTCCAGCAGAAGATGACCCCGCAGACACAAACGGCAACCAACCCTGAAATGGCCCAGCAGCAGAAGATTATGTCGGTGATGATGGTCGGGATGTTCCCGGTGATGCTCTACAACGGAGCGTCGGGCGTGAACCTCTACATTATGTCCAGTATCGCCGCCGGCGTGGTTGAGCAGTATGTCATCCGCAAACACCTGAAAGAAAAACAGCAGCAGGAAGAGGAAAATCTCGTCCCGACCACCGCCAAAATCGGCAAGGTCAAAAAGAAAAAACCAAAGCCGATGTTCCGGTTCGATAAATAATCCTTTTGTGATGAATCCCCAAAACGGGGTTCTATCAAAAATCAAAATGTAAATAGCAAAATGACAATGTAAAATTGAAAGATGTTCTGCTGAGCAATCGTCTTTTTATTTTTGA
Source organism: Gimesia maris (assembly GCA_048497675.1). GTDB lineage: Bacteria > Planctomycetota > Phycisphaerae > Sedimentisphaerales > Anaerohalosphaeraceae > Anaeroglomus. The sequence goes on along the minus strand of JBHJNC010000188.1, from coordinate 4,162 downwards.
TTTGTCATTTTGCTTTTTGATTTTTAATCTTTGATTTTTATGTATAGACTGGATGATACGATTGTTGCGATCAGTTCTCCGTCCGCAGCGGTTGGGCGAATCGGCAGATCGATTATCCGCATCAGCGGCAGCACAGCATTCAACGGTTTCCAGCCGCAACTGCCCAATCCTATCCGACGCGGTATTTATCCCTTAGCCATCCAATTGCCCTGCGACATCACAATCGACTGTACCGCATACGCCTTCTCCGCGCCAGCATCCTATACCGGACAAGACCTGCTCGAACTGCATCTGACTGCCGCCCAGCCGGTCGTTGCGGCCGTCTATGAGCTATTGCTGCGTTCGGGTCTTCGCCAGGCCCAGCCCGGCGAGTTTACGCACCGTGCGTATCTGAACGGCAAGCTCGATTTAGCTCAGGCCGAAGCGGTCATGCATATTGTCTCGGCCAGCAACGCCGGACAGCTCGCCGCCGCCGAACGGCTGCTGGTTGGCGGGCTCGCGGCACAGATTACAGGCCTGCGAAACGAACTGCTCGAACTGCTGTCTCTGATCGAGGCGGGGTTGGATTTTTCCGAAGAGACGATTGAATTTATCTCTACCCCCCAGGCGATAGACCGGATTACAATTCATTCCACAAAGCTTCAAGCCCTTCTGGATGGCGCGGTACGCTCCGAAGAGCTGATGGAGCTGCCCTCGGTCGGGCTGGCGGGACTGCCGAACGCGGGCAAAAGCAGCCTGATGAACGCCCTGACCCGTCGTCAGCGAAGTATCGTCTCCGATGTTCAGGGTACGACGCGCGATGTGCTGACCGAAACACTGGAACTGGACTGCGGCCGGTGCGTGCTGTTTGACTGCGCGGGCCTCAAACCGGACTCAGCGGACCCGATGGATCAGTTGGCCAGCCAGGCCGCCGCGGACGCCCTGACGGCCGCAACCGTCATCCTATTCTGTGTCGATCTGGCCTGCGAGTCACTTGAACAGTCTAGAGCCATTTTCTGCCGACTTGCGGAAAAACCCGTTATCGGCATCGCCGCCAAATCAGATTTGTTAACCGCCGAACAGATTCAGTCCCGACTAAACCTGCTTAAAAATATGTTCGGCATCGAATTTGTCCCAACCAGCACCATAAATTCAGTCGGACTTGAGACCCTCAAACAAGAACTGAAAAGCACGATTTTATCAGTCCAAGCCGGACAGAATGAAGCTGACGCCGGCGTGGCAATCAACCAGCGGCACCGCCAAAAACTCCTATCAGCTATTAAGCATCTGTCGGATGCTGCCGATGAATTAAAGCAAGGCCATCCTGAAATCGCTGCGATGTCGCTGCGCTGCGCCCGGCAGGACTTGGGCGGCCTGGAACACGAACCCGTTGACGAGCGGATTCTGGACGTAATATTCTCGAAATTCTGTATCGGAAAGTAACCCTTGGCGAAATTGACGATTATCACCGGCCCACAGCGCAACAACAGCTTCGATCTGACCAAAGGCAGCTGGGGCAAATCCATCGGCCGCAGCGAGGAATCGGATTTTGTCCTGCCCGATAAGGCTGTGTCGCGTAAACATGCCGAAATTTTCTTTCGTGACAGCCAATGGTTTCTCCGCGATTTAGGCTCATCCAATGGTACCTATCTCAATGAACAACGGATTAACGAGCCGATTCCACTGAAAACCAACGACCAGATTCGCTGCGGGGCAACAGTACTGCTCTTCGAAGCCGACAAAGGATCCTGGCTTCTGGAAAAGCCGGAACAAACTCGACCGGCCCAGATTGAACTGGAATACAGCCCCGGCGATACGATGGTCGCTATCGCTTTTGACAACCTGCAAAGCAAGCAGACCGCCCAGCAGCGGCAGCGTCTGATGCAGGCCGGTCAGGCAGCACTGAATTTATCGCACGGGATTAAGAACATCCTGCAGGCACTGACCACCGGCCGCGATGTGATTGATTCGGCGTTTTCCCACAGCGACATCGACCAGGCTAAAAAGGGCTGGAATATCCTCAAACGCAATCTTGACCAGATCCAAAAGCTTGTGCTGGATATGCTCAAATTCAGCAAAGAAGCACAGCTTCAGCTTCAGCCGTGCCAATTCAATCGGCTTATCGAAACCGTCGTGCAAATGGTTGGCCCGCAGGCCCAGATGCGCACCGTCGGCATCACCACCCATCTCGATGAAACCATCGGGCTGGTTAAAGTCGATCCCGACCGGATGCAGGATGTGGCGATGAATCTGATTCTTAACGCCATTGAAGCCGTCGAGCCGCAGCGCGGGCATGTTACCGTCTCTACACAAATTGACCACCAGCGGCATCATCTGGTCTTGCGTGTTCAGGATAACGGCCCGGGCATCGATGACTTGAGCAGCCTGTTTGAGCCGTTCCACACCACCAAAACCTCCACCGGCGTAGGTCTCGGGCTGGCGATTGTCCGCAAGGTCGTCCTCCTGCACAATGGCACCGTAGACGCCCAAAGCATTCCCGGCGAAGGTTCCATCTTCACCGTCCGGCTGCCCTATCTGCCCATCGAAGCTGAAATCCCCGCACTATAAACCGCCGCCCGACTCCTGAAGCAGCCATCAGTACAGAGAATATAAAGACATAATAAGTCTTGATGTGTATATATGGGGAACGATTTCGCCTGAATTGAAAGTGCCCAGGACTGGATTTGAACCAGCACGAGGTATAATCCCCATCAGGCCCTCAACCTGACGCGTCTGCCAATTCCGCCACCTGGGCATATCAAGATTGGGTTGACCCCTTTCGAGGCCGGGCAAACTAAGACCCGTATTATAGCCCCGCGATGCCTATTTAGCAAGCCCTATTTTACCAACTTGCCCAACAAAAAAGGCCTGCCGGGGTTGCTGACAGGCCTTTAGAAACACTCATAGAACTCCCAGGTTACTTTTTATCCTCATGCCCTTTGTAGGCAACCGAGATATTGCTTTTATCCGTGGCAGCAGGCTTGGCCGGTTCTTCCGGAGCATCGGTCATCTTGCCGAGATAATCGGGTAACTGCACGCCGGCCATCGCAGCGACATCCTGCAACGGCGGAATCGCCTTAATCATGCTGGACATAAAATTGGCCGTACTGCTGCCGCCTTTGTCCGAGCCGCTGTCCCAAACGGTAATCTTGTCAATCTTGATATTCTTGATCGCCTCAACCTGCTTATTGACAATCGTTTCGAGCTTCTCAATCATCAGCAGAGTTGAAGCCGCCTTTGCATCGCCGTTGCAGCTCTTGACCAGCGATTGATAACCGACGGCCTTGCTTTCGAGCACCTGCCGGATACCCTTGGCCTCGGCTTCGTATTTGGCCAAAATCGCATCGGCCTGACCTTTGGCCTCGCGGCGGAATTTCTCGGCCGTCGCCTCGGCATCGATTTCGATTTTGCGTTTTTCGATTTCCTGCCGGACAACTTCTACGGCATTCAAACGCTGCTGCTCGGCGAGGTACTGGGCTTTCTGAATTTCCACCTCGGCCTGACGCTTGGCGACTTCGCCTTTTTGCAGAGCTTCGGCCCGGCGAATCGCCAGCAGGGCTTCGGATGCAGCAATGTCGGCTTTGGCCTTGTTTTCACCGGTTATTGCGAGGGCTTCCTGGTCCTGAACATAAATACGCTGTTCGGATTCGGCTTTCTTTTCGCCCTTGATGGCTTCGGCTTCCTGCTGCTGGACAAATACACGCTTATCAGCCTCGGCCTTTTTCTGGCCTTTTTCGGCCTGGGCAGTGTTTTCCGCGGTGCGAATGGTCTTTTCGCGGTCGGCTTCGACTTCACCGACGGCGGCAAGCGTTTCCTGCTGACGGAGGTACACGCGCATATCGGCTTCGGCTTTTTTCTGGCCTTTTTTGGCTTCGGCCATATTTTCGGCAACGCGAATGGCTTTTTCCTTGTCGGCCTGAGCCTGACCGATAGCGCCGTTCTTTTCCTGTTCGGCCACATCGACGCGGGCGGCATTGACGGCTTCGGCGGCGGCTTTCTTACCGATGCTTTCGATATACAGGCTGCCGTCGGTAATGTCAGTGATGTTGACGTTAATCAGATACAAACCGATTTTGTTCAGTTCGGGTTCTACGTTTTTGCGAATCGCATCGAGGAATCGTTCACGGTCCTGGTTGATTTGCTCAATGGTCAGCGACGCGACGGTTAGACGCAGCTGGCAGAA
>JBHJNC010000187.1:0-2298 GCA_048497675.1 Gimesia maris | reverse complement strand
AACCTGAACAAACGTGCCCATCGTCAGGTGGACACCGCTGTTGTAAAACGTAACTTGATTGGCCTGCCGATACCACATCAGCCCGCCCAAAATAATAAGGAAAAGGGCAGGGACAAGCAAAGACCGCATTTTTTGATATTTATCCGCCATTATGTCATCCTGTACAAAAAGAAGTTTTGGTGTATAATACCCCGATGAATGCGAAAAATCCAGAACTACTGACGCGGCGGGTTGAGCATGAGTTTCTGCCGTATGTCCGCAAGCCCGGCCGGTACATCGGCGGCGAGGTCAATCAGATTGTCAAAGACCTGGCCGGCTGCGATGTGCGGGTTGCCTTATGTTTCCCCGATATTTACGAAATCGGGATGAGCCATACGGGATTGGCGATTGTCTATGACCTGCTTAATCAGATGTCAGGCGTTGCCGCCGAGCGGGCATTTGCCCCGTGGGTGGAGGCCGAAGACCTGATGCGGCGGGATGGACTGCCGCTATTTACGCTCGAATCGAAAGCGGCGGTGCGGGATTTTGATATCGTCGGATTTAGCCTGACCAATGAGCTTTGCTACGCCTCGTTTTTGAATATGATTGATTTGGCGGGGCTGCCGATTCGGGCGGAACACCGCACGGACGAGATGCCGCTGATTGTCGTCGGCGGGCAGATTGCCAATTGTGCCGAGCCGCTGGCGGATTTTGCGGATTTGTTTTTCCTCGGGCAGGCCGAAGATGTTTTGCCCAAAGTCATTGAATTGTATCGGGAATATAAAAAAGCGAGGCAATCCAAGAAAGATTTTCTGCGGGCGGCGGCAACACAGTTTAACTGTGTTTATGTGCCGTCGCTGTATGCAGTAGAATATGATGGGGCGGAACTGAAGAGCATTACGCCGATTCATTCGTCGATTCCGGCACGGCTGGAAAACGCCATCGTCGATGATTTTGAAAATGCCCCCGTGCCGTCCAAGCCGGTTGTGCCGTTTGTTGAGGCGGTACACGACCGCATCAGCATTGAGATTATGCGGGGCTGTCCGGGGCGGTGCCGATTTTGTCAGGCGTCGTTTTGCCGCAGGCCGATTCGTTATCGCAGCCCTGACCGGATTTTGGAAATTGCCAAAAAGCAGTACGCCGCCACCGGCTATGACACGATTAGCCTTTTGAGTCTTTCGACGGCGGATTATCCCTATCTGGAAGAATTGGTTGATAAGCTGACGGCGTATTTTGAGCCGCTGCATGTGGGGCTGTCGGTGCCGAGTTTGAAAGTTCAGCAGCAGTTGAAGCTTTTGCCGAAGATGGTTGCCTCCGTCCGCAAAAGCGGGATTACCATCGCGGTTGAAGCGTCCAGCGCGCGGCTAAGGCAGTTAATCAATAAGCCCATCTCGGATGAGGATTTGATGGCAGCAGTCGGGGCTGCGTATGAGGCGGGCTTCCAGAAAATCAAGCTGTACTTTATGGCGGGCTTCCCCGGCGAAACCGAAGAAGAACTAAAGCGGATTGTGGACTTATCTTTTGACATTGCTCGGCTGCGAACAAAAATGCGGGGTCGGCCGGCGATGGTCAATGCCGCGGTTAGCTGGCTGGTGCCCAAACCGCATACGCCGTTTGGCTGGATGGGGCAGGCGCCGCGCGAATACTTCAAACGCGCCAAACAATTGATGATTGACCGCAAGCGGGAGCTGAATGCACGGGCTGTGTCGCTGAAGTTTCATGATATTGATTGCAGCGCACTGGAATCGGCACTGGCTCGCGGCGACCGGCGGCTGGGCAAGGTGATTGAAACCGCCTGGCGGGACGGGGCAACGTTTGACCTGTGGAGCGAATGTTTCCGCTTTGACCGGTGGGAAAAAGCCTTCGCCGAACATGGGATGGATTTGGATGCCTGTGCCCAGCGGAGCTACACACCCGGACAATGTCTGCCATGGTCGCATCTGGGGGGACCAACGGAGTCAACTTTATTGGATCATTACAATGACGCTTGTCGCACTGCGTGATGTTCATAAATCGTACGGCTCGGAGGTGATTTTTCACAATCTCAATGTGCAATTTCATCCCGGCCAGCGTGTCGGTCTGATTGGTCCGAATGGTTCGGGCAAGACAACGCTGTTTCGGCTGATTACCGGACAAATTCATCCGGATATGGGAGAAGTAACCGCCGCTCGCAATCTGAAGATTGGTTATCTGGCACAGGAGCCCGAGCTGGATTTAAATCACACCGTGCTGGAGGAAATGCACGAAGGATTCGCCGATCTTCTGGCAACGCACCACCGCATCGAAGCACTGTCGCACGAGATGGCGGGGCTGACCGGC
>JBHJNC010000186.1:0-4908 GCA_048497675.1 Gimesia maris | reverse complement strand
GATTCAGGCCGTAGATTTTGATCATACCATCATTATCAATGTTGAAACCGTCGATTTGTGTCAGGACATCGCCGGGCTGGAGGATCGAAGCGGCCTGGGTGTTGCGCTGGACAAAGGTGATGACCACGCCCTGGACGAAGTCGGGCAGCTTGCAATAGGCGCGGTAGGCGGGGTTGTGCAGACCTTCAAAAACGCCAATGCCGGCGGAGGGGAAACCGTCATAAGTGCCGTCGGCAATATCTTTTAGGAAATGGTCGATAACGGTTGTCGGGATCATAAAGCCGATGTTGTCGGCGGATTGGAGGCCCTGGAAGGCGACGCCAACGACTTTGCCATCCTGAAGGACGGGGCCGCCGGAGTTGCCGGGGTTGATGGCGGCGTCGGTCTGGACGAGCAGGTGCATATCGGCCTGGGTGTGGCTGTAGCTGCCGACTTCGATGCGGGAGACAACACCTTCGGTGATGGAGACCTGGCGGCCGCCGAGGGGGAAGCCGCAGGTGGTCACTTTGGTATTGGCTTTGGGGATGCCGCCGAATTCGAGAGGCACGAGGTCATTGTAGAAGTTGGGGTCTTCGACGGCGACAATGGCCAGGTCGCAGTCGTGGCCGACAAAAACGACACGGGCGGGGTACCGCTGGGCGATGTTTTGCTTTTTGACTTCTAAGTAGCGGACATTCCCGACGTTATGGGCATTGGTGAGGATGCGTTTGCCATCGATGATAAAGCCGGTGCCGACGCCGCGACCCATTTCAGCCTGTTTCCAGGGGGTTTTGTAGTCCCATTCCTGCTGGACGATTTCGAGCATCACGACGGATTTTTCGTAGGTCAGGTCCTCGGGGGCGAGGACAACGAGGGCTGCGGCGGGGGCCGCATTGGGTTCTGTGGCAGCAGCTTCTTCGGCTCGGCAGATGGGCAAGAGGGCAGTCAGCAGGAAAGCCGAGCAAATTAATCGCAAATTCATTATTTATTCCTTAATATATAGGGATTATTCGAAATCGTAGTGTTTTTTGACCGCTTGGGTGATGTGCCAGACGCATTTTAGGCCGACGGGGAAGATGACGTAGTCGCCGGCGGCGAAAGAGACGGATTGGCCGGAGTCGGGGCGGTCATAGATGGTTACTTTGCCTTCGAGAATGAGGCATTTCTCGGTTTCGTTGTATTCCCAATCGAATCGGTCGGCTTTGTGCGTCCAGATGGGCCAGGTTTTGGCAACGGCGGCCTCATCCGCAGAGGGCTTGCGAATCATAATGTCTTTAATGGTTGGCATTGGGCATCCTTTCGCTTCGTTTTTCATTGGAATTCTGGCTGGTGTATTGTAGATTGTAGAGTGCGGATTGTAAAATAAAATGATTTGTGTGCGGATTTTTTAGACAGTAATTATGAAACACGAGCAATTTGAGGAATTTGTACGGTGGTTTGGGGCGTATATTCAGCCGTTTTACAGCTTAAGCGGGGATGAATTTCTAAATAACAACCTGCAGCTGAAAGAATGCCATACGCATCGGGTCTGCGGGATAACACGTAAACTGTCCGAGGCGCTGGGGTTAAATGCTGAGCAGACGCGGACGGCTGAAACGATCGCCTTGTTTCACGATGTCGGCCGGTTTGAGCAGTTTAAACGCTACCGGACCTATAAGGACGCGACCAGCAAAGACCACGCCGAGATGGGGCTTGGCATACTGCGGGAGGCGCGGATTTTAGAGTCACTGGACAAGCAAGAACGCGCGTGGATCGAAAGGGCGATTGAATACCACAATAAAAAGGCACTGCCGGAAGGGCTCGACGAGGCGACGGCGATGTTCAGCAAGATGATTCGGGATACGGATAAGGTCGATATTTTTAAGCTGTCGCTCGAGAGTTTTTACGCATATCAGCGAAATCCATGTACGTTTCGGCTGGAAATTGAGTACCCCGACGAGCCGTGCTGCACGCCGGAGATTGTCGAGGCCGTTAAAAAGGGGACGCTGATTGACTATCGGTGTCTGCGGACGATGAATGATGTGAAACTTCTGCAGCTTGGATGGGCGTACGATATTTATTTTGACGCCACGCTGAAGCTGATTATGGAGGCGGGGTATTTTCAGGAGATTGCCGGATTGCTGCCGGAAGATTCGGAAGCTCAGGCGGCAGCGAAGGCAGTACTGCAGTATGTGCGCGGAAGGATAGAGAAATAACTGCGTTCAATATGTGAGAATATAGGCAATTATTCCAAAATAGAATCCAGGGGAGTGTATTCAATTCCCAGACTTGCGGCGACATTTTTATGGACGCAGCGGCCATTGTAGATATTCACGCCGCAGGCAAGGTCCCGATTGATACGGCAGGCGGCTTCAAGACCCTGTTCGGCAATCAATAAACCGTAATGCAGTGTCGTGCTGGTTAACGCAATGGTCGATGACAACGCGACGGCTCCGGGCATATTGGCAACGCAGTAATGGACGATGCCGTCGACCACATAGATGGGGTTATCGTGGGTGGTCGGCCTTGTTGTTTCGGCACAGCCGCCCTGATCGACGGCGATATCCACAATCACCGCTCCTTTTTTCATTTTCGCAAAGTGTTGTCTTTTAACGAGCTTAGGCGCCTGTGCGCCGGGGATCAGTACCGCACCAATAACCAGATCCGCCTGAGCGAGAACACTTTCGATATTGCTGTCATTGCTGTAAAGCGTGCTGATGTGGGTTCCAAAGATGTCATCGAGATAAGCCAGCCGATTCGAGTCGATGTCCAGAACGGTAACATCCGCGCCAATGCCGACGGCCATCTTGCAGGCATTGGTGCCGGCCACGCCGCCGCCTAATATTGCGATATTGCCTCGCCGGACCCCGGGCACGCCGCCCAGGAGAATACCGCGTCCGCCGAATGGCTTTTCGAGATATTTTGCGCCCTCCTGGATGGATAATCGGCCGGCAATTTCGCTCATCGGTTTCAGGCAGGGCAGCATACCTGTGGGGGTGCAGATTGTTTCGTAGGCGACAGCTTTGATTTTACGAGCCAGCAGAAAGTCCGTAAGTTCTTTGGAGGCCGCGAGATGGAGATAGGTATAAAGGATCTGATTTTCCCTGAACAGGTCATACTCTTCGGCAAGAGGTTCTTTGACCTTGATAATCATATCGCACTGGCCAAAGATCCTGCGTTTGTCGTGAGTGATTGTCGCCCCGGCCTGCTCATATTCACTGTCTTCAAACCCGGCATTCCGGCCGGCATCCTGTTCAATCAAGACCTGATGGCCTCGCGCAACATAGGAGCGGACGCAGGATGGGGTTATTCCAACCCGGTATTCATGGGACTTAATCTCTTTGACGGCTCCAATTTTCATAAAACCTCCAATGGTATATACCTATGGTGCTGCCCTATACAGATAAAAATAATATGGTCTGGGAATAATAACAAGCTAATTCATCTGATAATTATAAATCATACACCGGTTATCAGAGACAATATCTTACTTTATTGGTCCACAATTGCTGGATGAAATCCCTGCATCGGAAGCGCTGTATCCAATTTTGACAAGTTTTTGATTGACATACTATCTATTGATATTTATAGTAAATTTGACTATATATAGATAGTCATAAGGTGATGCCGTGAGATGCCCATACTGCAAGGAAGATAAAGATAAAGTCATCGATTCCCGCTCCAGCGATGGTGGGCGGGTAATTCGTCGGCGGCGGCATTGCCTGGTTTGCAAACGTCGATTTACCACCTATGAAAAGATCGGCGAAAGCGTCAAGCTCAGCGTGATCAAAAAAGACGGCGTCCGCGTACCGTACGAGCGCGGCAAAGTTGTCTCGGGTTTACAAAAAGCATGCTATAAACGGCCGGTTTCCGCTGAGCAAATCCAGACCATCGCAGATATGATCGAAGAAGATATTTTCCGGAATTTTGACAAGGAGGTGTCTTCACACTTTATCGGCCAGTCCGCGATGCGCCATCTCCGCTCTGTTGACAAGGTAGCTTACATCCGGTTTGCCAGCGTGTATCGGGATTTCAATGACGCCGGCGAGCTGATTGATGAAGTCCGGCAGGCCATTTTAGAAAACGACTCGGCGGATGAACCGAGTCTGTTTAGCGACAACGAGTCTGACGAGTAGTGCTGTACGACGAGAAAAAAGATCCCTCTTACGCTCAGGAAGGGCGGAATGATGAAGATCGAAGTACTCAAATCTGAAAGTGTCGTTGAACCGTATCTGCACACCAAAGTGCTTGGGACATTTCATAATGCCCTGGCTTCGGTTCATGATTATGACTTAACTACGGCGGAACAAATGGCCGAGGCGGTGACATTTTACCTGTACCGAGCCGACCACACTTCGTCAATCACCAGCGACCAGATTCATCTGCTGATTCAGTCGGTTTTGACCGCGACGGGGTATGAGCAGGCCGCCGAAAACCTTAACGCCCACCGGATGCAGCGAAAACTGCAGCGCCGTCGGATCGTGGTTGTCAAACCCGGGCTAAATGAGAATGACGAGCCGTGTTATGAATCCTGGACTAAGACGAAAATCGTCAGGGACCTGCTTGAGACTAAAACGATGGATCAGCTGACTGCGCGGGCCATCGCCGGGGCGGTCGAAGAGAAGGTTTTAAAGATGGGCGTTATGCGTATTCGCAGCAGCCTGATTCGGGAGTTGGTGCTGGAGGATACGGAATCCATCCTCCGGGCAGAAAAACAACTGCAGGCAGCATTGTAATGCGTTTTTTGATTGCTTGCTCTCCACAAAAAATTATTAACGCATTACCGGAAAATAAACACTTAGACCCGCCATCAGCATCCGCACACCGATAGCGGCCAGAAAAACCAGCATGACCTTGGAGACCGCCGTAATCACCAGCCGCCCGACAAGCTGATTTATCTGGTCAACATAATACATCAAGATACGAAACAGTGCAAGGACCAGCACCACC
>JBHJNC010000185.1:0-6335 GCA_048497675.1 Gimesia maris | reverse complement strand
AGCATCACGGAGACATCCTGAACTCCGCTACCGTCATCTGTGAAACCAATCGCGCCGGCCTGGCTCATCAGGCCAATTTCGGCCAGCTCGAGCCCCTTGCGTTCCTTGGTAATCGCGCCCATGACGTAAATAAAGGTCTTGCGGGCCTGCCTGCCCATACGATGAATATATTCAACACCGGTTGCTTCATCAATCGCCGGGTTGGTATTGGGCATACAGACCACCGAAGTAAAACCGCCGGCAACCGCGGCAGCCGAACCGGAAGCAATGGTTTCTTCTTCCTCATCGCCCGGCTCACGAAAATGCACATGCAGGTCGATCAGGCCCGGCGAGACGATTTTACCCGTCGCGTTGATAACCTGAGCGTCACAAGCACTGACTTGCCCGATATGCGACACGCGGTCGCCTTCAATCAGGATATCAGCAATCCGATCCACAGAATTGGCAGGATCAATTAAACGTCCGTTTTTAATTAAAATTCTTGTCGTCATATCACTTCATTTTCAATTTTTGATTTTCACTTTTCAGCTTGCATCACCGCGGCCTGATTGACCAGGAACAATACCGCCATTCGTACCGCAACACCATTGGAGACCTGCTGAAGGATAACGCTGTTCGGACCGTCGGCAACTTCCGATTCGATTTCCACACCGCGGTTAATCGGACCCGGATGCATTACCAGAATATCTTTCTTGGCTCGTTTCATCCGCTCCAGTGTCAGCCCGAAGAAGTGTGAATACTCCCGCACGGACGGAAACATATTGCCGCCCATCCGCTCAAACTGAATCCGCAGCATATTAATCACGTCCAATTCCTCGATAACCTCGTCGAGATTATGCGAAACCCGCACTCCCAACTGAGTAATCCGGGCCGGCATCAGCGTAGGGGGACCAACCACAATAACCTTGGCGCCGAGCTTGTTCATTGCGTAGATATTACTGCGGGCGACGCGTGAATGAGCGATATCGCCGACAATACCGACTGTCAGACCGTCCAGCGAGCCTTTGGCCTGACGAATGGTGTAGGCGTCCAGCAGCGCCTGGGTCGGGTGTTCGTGATAGCCGTCGCCGGCGTTAACCACACAGGCTTTGATACTTCGGCTAAGCAGTTTAGGGGCCCCACCGGCGCTGTGGCGGATCACCACAATATCCACCCCCATCGCCTCCAGATTTTTGGCCGTATCAATCAGGGTTTCGCCCTTGTTGACCGAACTGGAAGTTTTGGTAAATTCGATCACATCCGCACTGAGCCGGTTGGCCGCCAGGGTAAAGCTGTTGCGGGTCCGAGTACTGTCCTCAAAAAACATATTGACAACAACCTTACCACGCAAGGTCGGAGCTTTCTTGACCGAGCGGGTACTGAATTCCTCAAACCCTTTGGCGGTATCAAGAATAAACTCGAGTTCCTGCCGGCTCAACTCCGCCAGCCCGATGAGATGTTTACGACGCCATTGAAATACTGTATCCATACGTCCTGCTATTCGATTACAACTTCTTCTCGTTTGTCCGATTCCATTAAATATACTTTCACCGACTGGTCAGCGGGCGCATCGGCATACAATCCCACATAGTCGGCACGAATTGGGAACTCATGATGCCCCCGATCAACCAGGACTGCAAGCCGAATTATCTTCGGACGACCTAAATCTGTCAGCGCATCCATCGCGGCACGAACGGAACGCCCCGTTTGCAGTACATCATCAACCAACAGGATAAAAGTATCGTCCACATCGAACTCAATCTCTGTGACCTGAACCCGCGGCTGGTGGGTACTTTGAGGGGAATTTAAGTCGTCCCGATACAGGGTGATATCCAGGGTTCCATACCAGACTTGGCGACCCGTTTTGTCCTTTATTGCCTTGCACAGCCGTTTGGCCAAGATCTCTCCCCGGCTGCGAATCCCAACAACAGCAAAATTGCCATTTGAGGGAATATCCGGCAAAATCTCAGTCAACATGTTTTGGAGGGATTGCTCAATCTGCTCAGCGGTGAGGAGTTTTTTCATCTTTCCAGGCTCTCTGTATCTATAATATCTTATCGCTTACTTCGAAACTTGATTTTTGACGTAAAAAACGCCTTTGAAAGGTTAATATACCTTCACAAAAGCCAGAAAGCAAGAAAAACCCCGTTTATTACTACGGCATTTCAAGACCATTGTCATACATCAGGTCTTTATTGAACAGAATTGTATCACAGGAGCCATCCGCGACAATCCGGCCGGAATTGACAACGATCGCCCGTTCCGCTACTGCGGCGGCAAAACGCATATTGCAGGTTGCGATAATTAGTGTTTGCGACAGGCTACGGAGAGTATTTTCCAATTTACGACGATTCCGGGGATCCAGGCTGCCATCGGGCTCGTCAAAGGTGATGATTTTCGGCGACATCGCAAGCACGGTGGCAATTGAAGCAGCTCGCTTTTGGCCTGCGGAAAGATGATGCGGGGCCTTGTCGGTCAGGGTAGCCAGACCCACCTGCTCAAATGCCAGATCGGTATTGCTCTTGGCCTGCTGGATGGGAAGATTTAAATTCAGCGGCCCAAAGATGACATCTTCATATAACGTCGGCATAAAAAGCTGGTCATCCGGATTTTCAAGACAACAGCCCAAGACAGAACGGATCTTGCGGAGGTTTTTACTGCATAACTCCATACCGTCAATAACGACAGAGCCCTGTCCGCGAATGAAGCCCGCCAAAGCCAAAAGCATCGTCGATTTACCGGCGCCGTTGGGGCCAACTAAAACGACTTTCTCTCCGTGCTTTATCACGACATCAATTGTGCCAAGAGAAGCTGTCCCATCGGGATAAGTATATGAAAACGCCCTCAATTCAACCGCCAAATTCATAGACTCTCCTATTAAACGCTTTGTCTATCCGCATTAGAAATAATACAACAAAAGGCAAGACCTTTGACGTTGGGGGGATATTGCGGATACTGACATCCTAATGCCCTGTTACGTACAATTCCTGCCCTGAAAGGATTTTCCTTTACGCACAGAATGTTTCGGCAAAAAGGAATTATCACATTACCACATTTTGCAAAATTCATCGTCGATTTGCCATATTTCGCCAAACGATCTCGAAGCCCACCTATTGGCCTGTATTGCTGCTTTTTCTCGGACATTTGATTTACATCTTTCTTTGATTACGACCTGCAGCGGTTTACCTTAAAGCAATCTGCAGAATTAAACACACTGCAATAAGACCCAATACAAAACAGCCTTCTCGACGGGTAACAGACAGAGGTCTTAAAGAATGAAACGTTCCTGTAAAACCCCTGGCCTGCATAGCCATATGCACACGTTCAGCAGACTCAAGACTATCCAGAAACAACGCTCCAATCATGGCCGCAGCAATCCGAAGTTCCCGGGCAAACCCCAGATACCGAAGTTTGCGTGCCGCCCTTGCACGTAGAATATGGTGTACACGGTCTACCAAAACAAATAAATATCGATAGACAAAACTCAGTTGAACAACCAGGATGTTCGGAAGCCCCATACGCTGCATACCAGCCAGCATGTCGGCGAATCGTGTCGTTGAAGTCAATGCGAATAGGGTCAGCATGGTAACTACAAATTTGATTAGAATTGTAAAACATCGTAGCCACCCTGCCGTAAGCGGTACCGTCCAGCCGCCAATATCAATCGGATGCGGCGTTTTATCATAGAAAGGACAGCTTAAAGCCAGGACCAGAACGAAGGGGCTGACAACCGCAATGCGCCGAAAGACAAAACCTGCCGGAATCCCTGCAAACAACAAAAGTCCAAAAGGTGCAATGGCATACCAGCATACCACATCCGGGACCGTTGGCGGCAGCGACAATACCAAAACAGTATACACAACTGCAGCCAGCAGTTTCACCCGACTGTCCAGTCGATGAAAAAAACTATTGCCGCCAGCATAACGATCTAAATAGGCGTGGTGCATAAAGAATCAAATCCTCAATTAGGATCCTGCGAATTTAAAAGGCCTTAGAATCTTTGCCAAAAGCCAAATCACAACCATGCAGACCGCTGAGCCCACGATTCCGGCAAGACTTGTCCAGCCTGCCGGGGCGGGATGTTCTTGCGAAGTTCCGGGCGCTGAATAATCGGGCATCACAGCGATTTTGCTGTGCAGCTGGTCAGCTGAGGCTATTCGCTGGTCGCTGTTTTCAACTGCCGGCTTGAAATCCGGCTGGTCTGGACGCTCGGCATAGCTCCATTCCAAGCCATCCGGGCTGCCGGAAGCCAGGAGAGAAAAGCCGCCTGCGGTAATTAATGTAATGACAGCCAAAGACAGAATCGCCCCCCTGCGGCCCAGCAGACCGGCTTGCCCATCCAGGCCTTCCATTAAATCGGGACGAACCACCGTTAGATAACTCAAAATCGTCATGGTGATCACCCCTTCCATAATCCCGACCAGCAGATGGACGCCAGTCATTGTCATCCAAAACGCCCCTGCCGGAATCAGCAGAACTCCGGAGATGGCGGACTGCATTACCACCAGTGTCGAACCTGCCTGAGTGGCAACGATACACGCCAAAACAGCCGAAACCAAAAGCCGTTTTTTGGCAGGCTTCCGGCCGGCAGCCAATCGATAGACAGCATACCCGGTAAAACAGGGAACAATTGCGATATTAATCAGATTACAGCCAATCGCCAGCAAACCACCATCCTGAAACAACAGACACTGGATAATGACCACTGATGACAAGACGATAGATGCCAGATAAGGACCGAGAATTACAGCCAAAAATACCGCACCTATGATATGGCCGCTGGTGCCGGGCATCATCGGAAGGGGAAAATTAATCATTTGGGCGGCAAAGACAAACGCCCCAAGCACACCCATAAGCGAAACTTTTTCAGACACGATTTCCTGACGCACTTTTTTGCAAACCCATCCCAACACCGCCGCAGCGAGAGCGATTGTCCCGCCGGCTACCGGTACTGAAATTAATTCATTTGCCATGTGCATTTAGTATCTCCTGAATAAGCAGATATTAGAATGTCATTTGTGCCCGCAAACCAAGAACCAGCGCATCTTTGCTTGCCGCATCGCCGGTTTCCGCAGGGTCAGCAACATACTGAATCGATGGGGTCAGGGTCATATATTTTGCGACTTTCGCGTTGTAAAACAACTCGTAGACTGTTTCAGAATCCTGGGGATAATCTTCACTGAAATGATTGCTGAAGTACCCCTGACCGATACCGGCAGCCACCACATCTTCATCCCTGCCGTCAATCAATCCCTGATAACTTAAGCCAGTGCTGTAAAATTGACTCAACTCATTTTTACCCGGGTCCGCATACCCCATCCGGAAAAATGTCCCCAGCCCCTGCGAATCCTCATCGTTCGTATTTTCTTTTATCAGCAGCTGATCCAGATTGAGATACAAGCCGGTGTTATCATAATACTCAACGTCGTCATCGTCATTCAGCGTTTCGGGCTGGTACCAGGCGCCTACACGATACGCACCCTGCAGCGGCCCCTGCGATGAATCCAGGCTCGGGGTGATACCTGTTTCAGCAACATAAAACAGGTTGTCTTCGCTTTCGAATGCCGTGTTAAACCCGGTCTCCCGGTAATCCCCCGTCGCATCAGCCGCCGCGGCGCTGACATACCAGTCCTCTATCGGCGTATAGTGAACCGCAGCCCCAAGTGTACCGAACGGAAACGGAATCGTCGGGTTGTTGACCAAAGCACTGTTGAGAAACTGACGGGTCTCATCGTTGGCATACTGGATGCAGTCAAATGATACTGGGCAACCCCCGCACTCAAAACCGCCGGTAATATCCATTTTACCGACACGCAGCGACAGGGTGTCATCCAGAAAATCCTGCTGATACCACATCTCGGTAACAACCGCCGCGTCCCGAGGCATCGCATCGCCATTGACGCCGAAGTAGCTGCCAACCGAACCGGGGTCAATCCCTTGTGTTTGAGGCCAGAATCCTTCGAGGTGGGTATACAAAATCGCGGCGTCAATTCCAAAAAGCCGCTTGAGATCCGTAGTCATAATCACATCATAACTGCCCGTATAGCGTCCAGCACCCTTGTGGGTACTTAGGCCTCCGTGAACATTCTGCTGATAAATATTGGTCAGCCCGAATTCAAAGTCAAAAGGACCTGTATCGCCCAGAATCGAAGATTCCGGGGCAGGAACATCAACTGTTGTCGGAGTCTCATCTGCAACGACAAATACACCAACCATAAAAAACGCCGCTGCAAAAAACACTTGTCTCATAAGCCAATCCTCATATAGTAAAGTTAATCCATTTGCAGAGTGATCCCGTTGATCACCTTGCTTTTAGTTGCCCTGAAAGGGCTAAATGGGTGGATTTTATTCCACTT
>JBHJNC010000184.1:0-4095 GCA_048497675.1 Gimesia maris | reverse complement strand
GCCAGGGTGATGGTTAATTTCTTTTCCATATCGAAATGTTAGCTATGCCTAACTTTTTAATTAAAAATTTTTACTTTACAAAAATTTTATGTGACATTCCGCGCCCCAAGACCACTCGGCTGTCTTTGACGGCGACAATGACTTGTCCGCGGTGGTCATTTCGCATTACCCGGATGGACTGGTCGGAAAACAGTCCCATCGCAGCCAGTCTGTTTTTCAGGTCAGCCCCGGCTTCAATATGATCAATCGTTACCGTCTTGCCTGTGTCTATCTGATCTAATGGCATAGTATTGTCCTTATTTTGTTTTGATTTCATTGTATCTCACGCGGTCGGGTCTGCAACGTCTTCTGGGAACAATAGTGGTTAAAAGCCTGTTTTATACCACCTTTGTCGTTATCCCATTGGGCAACAAATTCAATATACTGCCTTAGACGGCCGACTACCCGCTGTCCTAAAGCATGTTCGGCTCGACAAGCCGACTCTTTGGCGGTTTCCAAGTCAAGCCCCAGAATGTCGACAAAAAAAGACTCCAATACGCTATGACGACGTACGATTTTGCTTGCCTCGGACTGTCCTTTTTCGGTCAGGGTAATCACGCCATAGGGTTTATAATGAATTAAGTCCTTTTCGGACAAGACTCTAAGGGCTCCCGTGACCGAGGCACGCGAAACGGCAAGCTGCTCGGCGATGTCCTTGCTGCGGGCAACTGTGCCGGTACTGGACAGATGAAAAATTGCTTCCAGATAATCTTCCATGGACGCGCTTAATTGTTTGGTTTCGGCAGTATTCATATTTAGGTATATCTAATATAGTTAGTCTTTCCTAACTTGTCAAGTTAGATTTTCTAAATATCACGGTAATTGACCTTCTTCAAATTAATAATCTCATTCATCAGATATTATAGGACCTTGCGGATTATTAATCATCTTTTCGCTTTACATGAGGCTTGATTGTGTCGATAATGCTTACACTTCAAGTGCAAGTGCATGCTAATATTATGTATAAGGATGTAATATGTGCGGAATAGTTGCTTACTTTGGTAAAAAACCAGCGCAGCCGATCTTAATTGAAGGGCTTAAGCGTCTTGAATATCGCGGTTATGACTCAGCCGGCGTCTGTTTTATTGATAAAAATCAGAACTTCAATACGTTCAAAACGAGCGGGCGCATTTCGTCGCTGGAAGAGCTGCTGCCTAAACCCGCCCATACTGCAACAATCGGCATCGGTCATACTCGCTGGGCGACACATGGTAAACCCAATACGGTTAATGCCCATCCGCACATTGACTATACCGGCAAAATTTGTCTGGTTCACAACGGGATTATTGAAAACTACGCGACGCTGAAAAAGTGGCTGATTAAAGAAGGATGCACGTTTAAAAGCGAAACCGATACGGAAGTATTGGTTAACCTGATTGGCTATTTCTATGCCAATAACCGCAGCAAAGACGGCAAAGAAGCCCCGAAAAACTGCCACAAGTTTGAGTGGGCGGTTCAACAGGCTCTCAATGAAGTGTATGGTACTTACGGCCTGGCGATTATGTGTCTGGATTGCCCGGATCGGATGATCGGCGTCAAGAAGGGCAGCCCGCTGATTTTGGGCGTAGGTGAAAACGAATATATTATTGCTTCGGATGCGGCGGCGATTGTCGAGCATACTACGCAGGCAATTTATCTGTCGGATGGTGAAATGGTTACCGTTGGAGCTGAGGGTTTCAGTACGAAAACCATTACCAATCAGGATATCCATAAGGAGCTGACGGCGATTGAAATCTCACTGGATCAGATTGAGCTGGAAGGTTTCGATCATTATATGCAGAAGGAAATTGCCGAGCAGCCCAAGGCGATTGAGACTTGTCTTGGCGGCCGTATAGATTTGAAAAACGGCCGAGTTATTCTTGGCGGATTGCAGTCTCGTTTTCGCGAGCTGACACTGGCTAAACGCGTCATTATTACCGCCTGCGGAACGGCATGGCATGCCGGTCTGGTTGGCGAGTTTATGCTGGAGCAATTGGCGCGTATTCCGACCGAAGTAGAGTATGCCAGTGAATTTCGTTATCGCAACCCGGTAATTGAAGAAGGCACGGTTGTTATTGCCATCAGTCAGTCGGGTGAAACGGCTGATACGCTGGCGGCAATCGAATTGGCCAAAGAGCGCGGCGCGATGGTGCTCGGGATTGTCAACGTGGTTGGCTCAACGATTGCCCGAACGACTGATGCGGGAGTGTATCTCCGTGTGGGGCCTGAAATCGGGGTAGCGAGTACCAAAGCCTTTACCGCACAGGTTGCGGTGCTGGCGATGCTGGCAACCGAACTGGGGCGCAGACGTCATTTAAGCTGTGATATTTCCCAGCAGATTCTCAAAGATTTGTCTGAGGTGCCGGATAAAGTAGCGTCTATTATGGATCAATCGGAATACATCAAGCAGGTTGCTCAGGCGAATCTGGAAAAGCCGAATTGGCTGTTTTTGGGTCGCGGATTTAATTACCCGGTAGCATTGGAAGGGGCTCTTAAGCTCAAAGAAATCAGCTATATACACGCCGAAGGTCTGCCCGCGGCGGAAATGAAGCATGGCCCGATTGCCCTGATTACGGATCATATGCCGGCTGTGTTTATCGCAACCCGCTGCTCTCAGTATGAAAAAATCATCGGCAATATTCAGGAAGTCCGTGCCCGGGGCGGCAGAACTATCGTTGTTGCCACCGAAGGCGACGACCATATCAAGCCTTATGCGGACCATCTGATTACCGTACCGGATATCTGTGAAGAACTTCAGCCGATGCTGACGGTGATTCCGCTGCAATTGCTGGCTTACCACGCGGCGGTCCTGAAAGGCTATGATGTCGATAAGCCCCGCAATCTGGCTAAAAGCGTGACGGTCGAGTAACCTGATAAAAAACCAAGTTTTCCAATAACCCTCCTTTGCGAGGGTTATTTTTTTTGCCACTTTCTGGCTTGTAGTTCGCCTTTGCATCGGTATAATTGCAGCGGTCAGAGAATTAAGACAGCAGTGAAGGTGAAAAATTTAAGGAGTACGACCGATGATTGCCCGAATCAGTTTGTGTTTGATTATGCTTGTAACGTTTGGCGGACAAGGTGTCCTGGGCCAGGTGAACGAAAGCGGGTTATCGATTGATTTTCGTCAGATTGTTCAGCAGGCCACAGACAAAGTGTTTCCGACGGTGGTCTATATCAAATGCCTTCGTGAAAATCTTGAACGGGGCAAGAAAGTCTCCGAAGAAGTTTCCGGCAGCGGCGTGATTATTTCGAGCGAGGGAGAAATCCTGACCAACTGGCATGTGATTGACAAGGCGACGGAAATCCGCTGTTTGTTGTATAGCGGGCAATCCTATTATGCCAAGCTGGTCGGCTCTGATAAAGATACGGATCTGGCTCTGATTCGGCTGGACCTGAAAGGGGCACAGGCCAATTTGCCTTTTGCCAGGCTGGGGGATTCTTCGGTTCTGAAAGAAGGCGATTTTGTAATGGCGATGGGGGCGCCGTGGGGAATGGCACGCAGCGTATCAATCGGTATTATTTCCTGTACCAAACGTTATCTGCCGACAGGAGAATACAGCCTTTGGCTTCAGACAGACGCCTCTATCTGTCCGGGCAATTCCGGCGGGCCGCTGATTAATACCAGCGGCGAGGTGGTGGGGATTAATACACTCGGGACGTTCTTCGGGGGTGATCTTGGGTTTTCTGTTCCCAGTCAGACGATAGGATATATTCTGCCGCAGTTCAGGACGTATGGCAAGGTCAACTGGAGCTGGCTGGGTCTGCAGCTTCAGCCGCTGCGGGATTTTAACCGGAATGTCTATTTTAATGCTGACGAAGGGGTGATTGTTGCGGAAACTGACCCCGATAGTCCTGCCAGAAAGGCGGGTATTCAGGCCAGAGACAGGATTATTTCGATAGGCGGGCAGAAAGTTACCGCGGTTACGGAAGAAGACGTCCCTGAAATCCGCAGAAGCCTGGGGCTGCTCGAAAAAGAAAAGCCGGTTGCTATTGAACTGGTACGTAATAACGAAACGATGACGCTGATGCTGACACCGACGGAAAAGGGGAATGTCCAGGGAGAAGAGTTGGATTGCC
>JBHJNC010000183.1:0-6563 GCA_048497675.1 Gimesia maris | reverse complement strand
TTCATTCGTCGACGATCAGTTCATGGCTTTAGCCGGCCTGCAAATGGCACATTAATCAAACCAGCCTTGTTACAGGCTCAAAAGCCCCGAAACAGAGAATCGGCCATCTAGAGTTGTTCCGATAATATAACTCTTTACTATATTGACAGATACAATGTGCCCAAAAAATAATTTGGGTGTTTTTTCTGTTTTTATTTGCATTCCTGTCTGGCTTGTGCTATACTTCCATAGGTGTTCGTAAGCTGGGAGAAAGTACGCATTGCAATAGCAAAACCTCTCTTCCAATGTGCTGTGCAATATGTAGCGCTCTCAGTAATTTCGGAGACGTGGAGAAGACCTTCGGGGGATGTTGTGTTTTTTCCACCCTACGAACATATTTAATTAAAAGAGGA
Source organism: Gimesia maris (assembly GCA_048497675.1). Taxonomy (GTDB): domain Bacteria; phylum Planctomycetota; class Phycisphaerae; order Sedimentisphaerales; family Anaerohalosphaeraceae; genus Anaeroglomus. The sequence continues at coordinate 6,171 of JBHJNC010000183.1, read as the reverse complement.
TAGAAAAACGCTTGTTTCGCAGCTAAAACTGCGCAATAAAAGCGGGGGAAAGATGTATGACCAGTACCAATGAGGAAATTGTTGCGCAAGGAATCTCGCGCGGAGGTGGGGGTGTTACCCCAAACGCCGCTCGTTTTTCCGGCAATCCAGACGAGACCATGATCGGTTCGTCGGATTCATTCAGTTCGTTGATCGATACCATTCGATCCGTGGCAAACCGTCGGTGCAGTATCACCATCATCGGTGAAACCGGTACAGGCAAGGAGATGGTCGCCAAGAAAATTCATCGCTACAGCGACCGCAGCGCCAAATTGTTTGTTCCCGTCGATTGCACCACGCTAACCGGAAATCTTTTCGAAAGCCAGTTGTTCGGCCATGTCAAAGGTGCCTTTACCGGAGCGACCGACAACACGCTCGGCTTTTTCCGTGCTGCCAGCGGCGGAACCATCTTCCTGGATGAAGTCGGCGAAATCCCGCTTGAATTGCAGGCCAAGCTTCTGCGGGTTTTGCAGGAAGGCAAGGTTACGCCCCTCGGCTCAACGCAGTCTTATCCAGTCGATGTCCGGATTGTCTGTGCCACCAACCGCGACCTCAAGCAGATGGTTGATGAAGGCGATTTTCGTGCCGACCTGTATTACAGGCTTAACGTCGTAACGCTGATGGTACCTCCGCTGCGGGAACGTCCGGAAGATATTCTCCCGATGGCCAATTACTTCCTGCGGAAACTGAGCCGTTTTTACAATGAACCGGCCAAAACCTTATCAGCCCAAACCCAGCGAATCCTGCTGGAATACCCCTGGCCGGGCAACGTCCGCCAGCTGGCCAATGCGATCGAACGTGCGTACGTTTTAACCGCGGCCTCGGTCATTGAAGCTGAGGCGCTGCCTCCGGAAGTTATCGTTGAAAAAGTCACTTCAAACCGAAAAGCCGCCCTGCTGTCGCTCGATGCGGCCAATGAACGTTTGATTGTTGAAGCCCTCCGCAGAACGAAGGGACAGAAAATGGCTGCCGCCAAAATTCTCGGCATCGACCGCCGCAAACTGAATCGTATGATTGAAAAGCTGAATATCAGCGCTGCACATATCCGAAATGATTAATTCATTATAAACTGGTGTTATTATATTGCGGTCAAAACCGGAGACAAAGCTCTCCGGTTTTTTTATTGCCTGTTTGGGCTATCCAATCAGCATCGGCTCGGCAACCTGCTTTTTATGGTCAGGCCCCAGCATGACCTCAACCAGCGCCAACGCAAATTCCAGCGCCGTTCCCGGCCCCTGGCTGGTTATAAAATTGCCGTCGACCACCACGCGCTTCGACGCAGCCGTCCGGTCGGGCAGTTCGGCCTGAAACGCCGGATAACAGGTTGACTTGTGCCCTTCCAGCAGGTGATGATGTGCCAGCACGATAGCCGGCGATGCACAAATCGCCGCAATCAGCTTACCCGCTTTCCGCTGCTGCTTGAGCATTTCAATCAGTTGTACACTGTCGCGAAGATGTTCGGCCCCGGGCATTCCGCCGGGCAAAGCGATGCAGTCGTAGCTTTTGTCCGCACAGTCGCCGATTTTCACATCCGCAACCAGCTTGGTCTTTCGCGAAGCGGTGATTTGCAGCCCCGATTCAACCGAGGCAACGGTAACCTGAATCCCGGCACGGCGCAGCACATTGATCAGGGTCACCGCCTCCAGCTCTTCGCTTCCATCTGCAATAGGTACCAGTACTGTTTTAGTCATATCTCACCTCGCTATATAAAAATCCGAAACAACATCAATCTTCACGCATCGATTGACTGTCCTGTGCTTCGGTTGTTTTATACAAATAATGTACCTCCGCCGCCGTCAGCATCCGATAGCAGCCGGGGGCGATCCCTTTCATCTGAATCTTGCCGATTTGCGTCCGCTTAAGCGATTTAACCTTGTAACCAAGCCGGGCGATAATCCGGTGAATCTGCCGATTGAGACTCTGACTGAGCCGTATTTCAAATGTAGTTTCAAGATTGTTGCGATGAAGGACCTTAATCGATGCCTTCTCCGTCTTGCCCTCAGAAAGCCATACCCCGCTTTTCATCTTCTCGATTGCTTCTCCCTCAACCCGGCCGCGAACCACCACCTCGTATGTCTTGGGCAATTCATACTTCGGATGCGTCAGCCGGTTGGACAGCACGGAGTCATTCGTCAGCAAAATCGCTCCGGTTGTATCCGAATCCAGTCTGCCGACGCAGAAAATCCGCTCCCGGCAATCGATATAGTCAATCGCCTTTCGGCGTCCCTGCGGGTCGAAGTTGGTGCAAATCACGTTTTTGGGTTTGTGAAAGAGGTAATAAACCTTCTTTTGTGACTGAATACCTCTGCCGTTAACGCGGATATCATCCGTCTCCGGATTGACAAAAGCCGGCAGCGTCATCACCGTCCGGCCGTTAACCGTCACAGCCCCTTCAAGAATCATCTCTTCACACTTTCGGCGTGAGTCGATGCCCGCATCGGAAAGGACTTTCTGCAATCGAACCATTCCCTCAGGAGCGGTGCTTTTTTTCTGTTTCGTTTTCGCTTTTGGTTTTTGTCTAAGCATCATATCATTATTTCATAAAACGGCTAATAATCCACATCAGCAGCGTCATCGCCGCCGACAATATCACACAACTGGTAATCGGGAAAAACACCTTCCAGTTTTTTCCCTCAAGATTCAAATCGCCGGGCAGCCGAAAAAGACCTGTTTTGTCGAGTAATAGGACCGCTGCACCTAAAAGACACATCAGTAACCCGGCTAAAATAAGCCATTTACCAAATTGTCCATACGAATTCATAACGCCATCCTGAATATTAAACTGACACTATTATACCCGCAATCCCCCCGGGACAACAATCTTATTTAAATCAGCCTCAATTACCCCTTGACCAGCTCGCCGAACAGCGTCAGCGGCGCCGTCTGGCTGATTTTCACTTTGGCAAAGTTGCCGGCAAGCGACTGCGGCCCGTTAAACACCACAATATAATCATGCGATGTCCGACCAATCAATTGCGGGTTGTCCTCATTTTCAGCGGCGTTCAAATGCGGCTTTTTGCTGGGGCCTTCAACCAGCACCTCCAATGTCCGGCCCAAAAACCGCTTGTTGTCTTCTTCGGCGATGGCATTTGACAAATCAAGAAGTTCAATATTCCGCCGTTGTTTAATCTCGTCGGGGATATTGTCCGCCAGTTTTTTATCCGCATGCGTACCCGGACGCGGTGAATACTTAAAGATAAAGCTGTTTTTATAATGCACCTTGCGGATCAGCTCTGCGGTGGCCTGATGGTCCTCTTCGGTCTCGCCGGGGAAGCCCACAATAAAATCCCCCGCCAGTGCAATATCCGGCACAGTCGCCTTGGCCTTCTCCATCAGATCCAGATAATACTGAGCCGTATAGCCCCGATTCATCGCCGCCAGGATTCGGTCGGAACCGTGCTGGGCCGGGATATGCAGATACGGACAGACTTTCGGTAAATCCGCCATCACGCGAAAAATCGAATCATCAAACTTGCCCGGATGGCTGGTGATAAACCGAAGCCAGTGCACCCCGGCAATCTCGCTGATCTTCTCGAGCAAATCCGCCAGCGTCCATATCTTGTCGCCCTGCGCAAATCGGTAAGCATTGATATTCTGCCCCAGCAGCGTAATCTGCCGGATGCCTGACTCGGCCAGCTTGCGAGCCTGCTCGATAATCATCTCCGGCGGACGTGAAATCTCCGGCCCGCGCACATACGGCACAATGCAATAGGTACAGAAATTATTGCATCCCCGCATCGCCCGGATAAACGCCTGACCCTTGAGATGATTTTCATCCGAATCATAATTCATCTCAAATTCATCCAGCGTCCGCTGGTGTTCATCGCTGTCCGGCCGGCGAATATGTTCCGTAATCGCGATATGATTTTCACGCCGCTCCAGCACCTGGTCAATCAGCGAAGGCACCTCGGCAAGCTGCCCGGGCCCGGCGACAATATCCACCGTATCGTGTTTGAGCAGTTCTTCACCCATACGCTGGGCCATACACCCGATAACCGCCACCAGCAAGTGCGGACGGCTTTTTTTCAGATGTTTGAGCCGGCCCAGGTGCGACAAAACCTTATCTTCCGCAAGCTTGCGAACCGAACAGGTATTGATAATCACAATATCCGCATCCGCCGCCTTCTCAGCGGACACAAACCCCCGGCTGGTTAGAGCACTGTACAATAAACCCGAATCCAGCTTATTCATCTGGCAGCCGAAGTTCTTTAGATAAAATTGAACCGTTTTCATAAGCCCAATATTATAACCCAAAAATACCGATAAAACCAGCCCCTATTTCCAATCCTGAACATAACTGAAGACAAAAAAATCGCCCCGACAGTCCAATAAAACACAACTTCACATAGTAATTAATCTTGTTTTTACCCGCGGCATTGCATCAACCAAACCCCGCCAAATTGAAAAAAAACGCCATTTATGCTATACTACACGTGCAATAAATAGGCATTTTGCCTGGGGGAAACTCAGATGAAAACAAACAAAGACACGAAAGCGATTCGAATCACAGGCAGCCGCCAGCCGCGGTTTCGGCACGGTCTTCTCGCCTGTCCAGGCGATATAATTGGCTGGATTCGTATCCCGGCCGTCCTTATGTTTTTCGTGGGCATCCTCGGCCTGGTCAAGCACTACACCCTGCTGGCAAGTCCGGTTCTTAAGCAGATTCACTTCCCCTCGCCGCAATGGTGCATTACATTGACGCTATTTTCGCTAAGCTTTTACCTGTTTTGCGTCTTACGAAGAATTTACCTCAAAATCTACCCGCCCCACTCCGAAATATATGACCGCCCCGTCATTCCGCAAAGCTGGCGAAGTTTTTGACCACCTCAAATCTCGGAATATTTCGAACATCTCCTTTCTGATAGTTGTTGCAATTTCCGGTTTGTAATGTACAATTTACCTTAATCGTATCGAAAACCTTTACGTAATCAGGATCGCAGAATGCAAGTGTTATTATCCAGCGTCGGGCGGCGCGGGTACTTAGTCAAGTATTTTAAGGAGGCCCTGGGGCAAGATAGCCAGGTCTGGGGCGGCGATTCCAGTATTTACGCACCCGGCTTTACCTATTGTGATCACCGTGTCATTCTGCCGGAAGTGTCGAATACCCATTATGTTACAAAACTTTTGACCCTGTGCGTCGAAAACAAAATAGACCTTGTCATCCCCTTGATCGACCCCGAATTAGAGGTCTTGGCCAGCCGCAAGAAGCTGTTTGCCCACGAAGGGGTTATGGTGGCTATTTCCCCTCCGGAAACCATCGAAATGGCCTTTGACAAGTTCAAAACCTGGGAATTTGCCGTCGAGCACGGCATACCCACTCCGCGCACGGTGCTGACTGTAGATGCGGCCATGGACAATATCCGCAACGGAAGGATGCATTGGCCCTTGGTCGTTAAGCCCCGCAAAGGCAGCGCATCGCTGGACATCACCTACTGCCACGACGAAATTCAGCTCTGCGGTGCGATGGATGGATGTCCTGACCCCATGATTCAGCAGTTTGTCGATGGGCCCGAATATGGCTTCGACCTGTTTGGCGACGATCAATTTCGCCCCATCAGCGTCTACTGCAAGAAAAAACTGTCGATGCGTGCCGGTGAAACCGACAAAGCTGTCAGCACCAGTAATTCTCAACTGATTGAGTTCGGCGCAAAGCTGCTCGATGCGATGAAGCTCTTTGGACCGGCCGATGTGGATGTGATTCTATCGGATAAAGGCCCCCAGCTGCTGGAAATCAACCCCCGCTTTGGCGGCGGCTATCCCTGCTCGCACTTGGCCGGCGCCGATTTCTGCCGTAAGCTGATTGACATCCGCAATGGCAAGACCCTGACCTCCGACATCGGCTCCTGCCCCGAAGGCGTCTGTATGCTCAAACAGGACGAAATCATCCGCCCCACATGGAACGGCCTGCAATAACCGCCACATGATTGTAGGGGCGAACCTATGTGTTCGCCCAATGCTGCCACAGGGAGACTAACAAATGAAGGATTTAGTTATTATTGTTACATGCATGTGTTTTCTTTTAACCGGCTGCGGTACAATTGAAAAGCTGGACACCAATGTCGTCGAAAGTACCGCCGCCATCACTGCCAACACGCAAGCGGTCAATACCAGCACACAGGCCATCACCGGCAA
>JBHJNC010000182.1:0-14271 GCA_048497675.1 Gimesia maris | reverse complement strand
GCTTTCGAACTCCCAGCAGCAGCTTCAGGAGCTTAACCTGCAGCTTCAATTGCTTCGCCGCCGCAAGGCTGGAGTTGAGGCCATTTTAAACAGCATTCATGATGCGGTTATTGTCGTCGATGTTCAGGGACGGCTTATTTTAAGTAATCCGGCGGCTGAAGCAATATTCAAATTTCAATCAGACAAGGCCTTATCCCGCCCTGTAAGCGAAATACTGGGGCAATCCGGCCTGACCGAATTAATCACCAAAACGGCCGGGGCGAAAGTTCGCTGTGTTCGATACGATTTAACAATACCCGTGCAGGGTAAGCCCGCGTATTTTGATTGCATCCTATCGTCTGTATTTGATGATAACGGCCAGCTTGCCTCGGTGGTTGCCGTCCTGCATGATATGACCCGCGAAAAAGAAGCGTCGCAGGCGAAAAACGAATTTGTCAGCCATGTCTCACACGAATTAAAAACTCCACTGGCATCCATCAATGCGTATGCGGAAATGTTGATTGACGGCGAAGCGGAGGATGAGGCGTCAATCCAGCAGTTTTGCCAGATCATCCAGGGGCAGGCCCAGCGGCTCAATCGCCTGATTGAAGAGATTTTGAATATATCCCGTATTGAATCAGGGATGATGAAAGTCAACAAGCAGAATCACAGTCTGGCGCTGATTGTTCGTGATGCGGTCGAAATGATTCGCAGCACCGCTCAGGAAAAAAACATTGCCCTGCAAGTGCCTCCGCCGATTGTATGCGATCAAATCACCGGCGATAAAGATATGATGATGCAGGTGGTGGTCAATCTGCTGAGCAACGCTGTCAAATATACCCCTAATAATGGACAAGTCAGGGTTGATATCGAGTTAAACGAAGTTGACCACACGATCACATTATCGGTCGCTGATACGGGTATTGGTATTCCGGAAGAAGATATTCCGAAATTATTTGGCAAATTTTATCGGGTCGAGGCCAATAAAAATTTTGCCAAAGGTACTGGTTTAGGTCTTAACCTCGTCCGGCAAATCGTCGAAACAATCCATAGCGGCAAAGTCTTTGTGCGCAGTAAGCAGGGACAAGGCAGTACCTTTGGATTTGTCTTGCCGCTGGCCGGTTCAACTGTCAAAGCGGAAGTATAACCGGACAAAAAGATATGTATTACGGGAGAATAGTATGGCCGACAAAAAAGTATTAGTAGTCGATGATGAATTTCATATTGTCCAGGTTGTTGCGATTAAACTGCGCAATAACGGATACGAAGTGATAACGGCCGATAATGGTGCGGATGCATTTAGGCTGGCCTGTGAACAAAAGCCCGATATAGTCATCACGGATTATCAGATGCCTCAGTTAAGCGGTCTGGAGTTGATAGAAAAAATGCGGTCCAATCCCGATACCGTCAGGATTCCCGTGATTATGCTGACGGCTCGTGGTTTTGCGATTGACGACGAACTCAAACAGAAATTAGCTGTCTCGGCCTGTTTGAGTAAGCCCTTCAGTCCTCGTGAGGTATTGGGAACTGTCGAAGAGATTCTCAAACAGTCTGTTCAGGTGTAATTATTTCATCTGGCTTTATTGTATCATTTTTGGATAATTAGGATATTGATTTCATGGTTCAGGCCATACGACATACGCTTTCTCCTGCTCAATTAGCCTTGATCAATCGCCTTGCGCATCGAGTCAATCGCCAATCGATGAATCTGGCCGTTTTCGACGAAGCTGCGGTTTGCATATTTAGAGCCGATGCCGGTCGATTTACCAGCGACATTGAACTGATGACACAAATAGCCAAAGAGGCGTTTGCTCAGCCATTTACCGATACCAGAGTTTGCGATAGGTCTGCTTCGATTCGTATGCGGATGCTCAATGACTCCGGCCGTCCTGCGGTTGTGATTTTTATTGATACAGGGCTCCCTGCGGCGGTTTTGGGTCCGAAGATGAAGGATTTCTGCAGCAGGCATTCGATCAGTGAGCAGGAATTGTTTGATTTGATCATCTGCCCCAATTCTGCGGCGGATGAACTTGCCGATTTGCTCAATGGCTTTGCGGCAGAGTTTGAGTCGGTCTCTGTGCAGAATGGACAAATTGAAAAACTGACAACCGAGCTTTCCCAGACCTATGAACAGATTATGCTGCTTTATAATTTAAGCACGCATATGAAGGTCACACAAAGCAACGCCGAGTTCCTGCAATATGCCTGTGACCAATTGGGTCAGCTGGTCAGCGTTGAGGGGCTGGCGATTTATCTGGACAAGAAAATTGACGGCATAAAGCATCTGACCTTGACGGCCGGCTGCGGTTATGTAACGATTGATTCAAATCTGGCGGAGGTTTTACAGGTCCATCTGGCCTCGGAATTGGCTGACGGCAAAGAGGCCCTGGTAGACAGCAATGTCTATGGGGAATTCAGGTATATCTGGCCGGATAACGTAAAGAATATCCTTGCGGTAGGGCTTCAGGGCGGCGACCGGATTATCGGCCTGCTGGTTGCGACCAATGTTTTAAATAAACCGGATTTCGACAGCACGGATATCAAGCTGTTCAATTCCGTTGCCAACGAGTGCGCCGTCTTTATCGAAAACGGACGTCTCTTTTCGGATATGAAAGAGCTGTTTGTCGGTTCTCTGAAGGCCTTAACCAACAGCATTGATGCCAAAGACCAGTACACACGCGGTCATTCCGACCGTGTGGCCTTTATCTCCCGATGGCTCGCCGAGCATTTACGTCAAACGCGTCAGGTCCCCGAAGATTTGGTGCATCATGTGTACCTGGCCGGTTTGCTGCATGACATCGGCAAAATCGGAGTCGCCGAAGGGGTCTTGCGGAAACAAGGCAAGCTGACCGACGAAGAGCGTGGCATTATTATGGCTCATCCCCGAATCGGTGCCTCGATTTTGTCCGAAATCGCTCAAATGCAGGTAATCGTTCCCGGCGTTCTTCACCATCATGAACGCTTTGACGGCAAAGGTTATCCGCAAGGCCTGGCTGGGGATGCCATTCCCTTATCCGGCAGAATCATCGCTCTGGCAGACACTTTTGACGCCATGACCTCAAAGCGTGTTTATCGCGATGCACTGAGTCTCAAACGGGCGGTTGCCGAGATTACCAAAGTCAGCGGAACGCAGTTCGACCCCGAAATTGTAAAAGTCTTTTTAGACAGCGATATCGATAAACTCTGGAGCATCATTCAGGATGGTTTCATTGAAAGCTGGGATTACAGCAATTTCGCAGAGTATGGAACCGTCGCCGTTGGAGCGCTGCTGCGATGAAAATAGATGTTCAAAATTACAATACGGTATCTGTCCTGAGCCTGCAGGGCGAATTTACACATGAAGCTCTGCGTCCTTTTGAAGATGTTGTCAGTTCGGTTTTGACGGAATCGAAGATAGAAGGAATCGTTCTGGATATGAGCAAAGTGGTTCTTCTGGACAGCGAGACCTTAACTGCGCTGCTGGACTTGAACGACCGCTGTCAGGATAAATTAAGACAGTTGAAGCTGGCCGGCTTGGATGAGACCTGCCACAAAATATTGGAAATTACACGGCTGCTGGGCTGTTTGGATATCTATGCCGACACGGCCGAAGCGGTAAAAAGTTTCGCATGATTGGAAAGCATATAGAGCGATAAATAAATACGATGACTGAAATTACGACCAATCGAAAACTGCAGTTGGGCCAGGTGCTTTTGAATCGGTCTATTGTAACGGCCGAGCAAATCGATAACGCCCTGTCCTGCCAGCGCGAATCAGGCAATAAAAAATTGCTTGGTGAGCTTTTGGTCGAAATGGGTTATTGTACGGAAAACCAGATTACTTCAGCTTTGGCTGAAGCGTATGATTTGCCCTATGCCGCGATCAGTCCTAAATTGTGTGACCCCAAGGTCGTAGAGCTGCTCCCGCGTGAATTCCTCGAAGAGCATATGGTTTTGCCGTTGTTTAAGGTTCGCGGGGTGCTTACCGTTGCGGTGACTGAACCGTCCAATGTCTTTTTGCTCGATGAAATAGAACGGCTTGCCGGGTGTCGAATCCAGCCGGTCTGTACGACCGCCCATGACATTCGGGCGACATTGCAGACCTATATGCCGGCGGCCAATGTCTTTGTGATTGATGATATCATTGACGAAACGGCCCTGAGCGACTTTGCGATGATTGAAACGATGCCGGAAGATATTTCCGACCTCGCGGAAGTCGCCGGCCAGTCCCCCGTCGTCAAGCTTGTCAATTATCTGCTCTACAACGCTGTCAACGAGAATGCCAGTGATATCCACATTGAACCGGACGACAAAAAGCTCCGTGTGCGGTATCGGGTGGATGGTCTGCTCTATGAAAAAATGCGTCCGCCGTACCAGATGCATGCCGCTATCGTTTCACGCATCAAAATTATGGCTGAGCTGGATATTGCCCAGCGTCGTCTTCCTCAGGATGGAAGCATTCATGTTCTGATGCAGTCGCGGCCGATTGATTTGCGCGTCTCGGTTATGCCCGGCGTTTACGGCGAAAAAGTCGTCATTCGTATCATCGATGCCCGGCGTATTTTAACCAGCCTTGAATCGCTTGGCTTTTCCTGGGAGAACCTGAAAAAGTTCCGCAAGATTATCAACGTCCCCAACGGAATCGTCCTGGTAACCGGACCGACGGGCTCCGGCAAAAATACAACCCTGTATGCCGCTCTGTCGGAGCTCAATAACGAACAAGTCAATATCTGCACGGTTGAAGACCCGGTAGAGTGCAATATCGCCGGCATCAATCAGTTCCAGGTCCATGAAATAGCAGGGTTTAATTTTGCCAATGCCCTGCGAAGTCTCTTGCGTCAGGACCCGGACATTGTCATGGTCGGCGAAATTCGTGACAACGAAACGGCCACCATCGCGGTTCAGGCGGCCCTGACAGGGCACTTGGTCCTTTCGACCCTGCATACCAATGATGCCCCCGGTGCCATTACGCGACTGGTCGATTTGGGCGTTGCTCCCTATCTGGTCAGTGCCTCGCTGGTCGGTGTGCTGGCTCAGCGTCTGGTACGCAAGATTTGCCCCAACTGCAAAGAAGAATACGACCCGGCTTCGGCAATACGAAAACTGGTCGAAAAATGGAGCGGGAGTATACCGAAGTTCTATCGCGGCATCGGCTGCAAAAAATGCAGAAACAGCGGCTATGTCGGCCGTATCGCCATTCATGAATTATTCGTTCCAGACGACAGAGTCCATGATATGATTGTTCAGGATGCAGCATTAAAAACGTTGCGGAATGCGGCCCAGGACTGCGGGATGAAACCCCTGCATATCGACGGCATCGAAAAAGTGGCCGCCGGAATCACAACCATCGATGAAATCCTGCGTGTTGCTAACGTTGGTGAATAAAGGAGTTCGATATGGCCGTATATTCCCCGACAGCATCTGAACGAACCGCCCGCAATCGACCGGAAAGCCGCGCTTTGGGTTATGCCGCACCGGCTCCGGCGGCAAAACTGACTCCCCTATCCAATGCCCGCGCCAAATCACAGGAATTGATATTGCTGACAACGCAGTTGTCAGTCATGCTCGACAGTGGTGTTGTCCTAAGCGAAGGCATCTCGGCCATATCGGAACAGATGAAGCCCGGCCCGTTTAAACTCGTCGTTCAGGATATCGCCGAACGGCTTCGCAATGGCGAATGTTTTTCGGCTGCGTTGTCCGCGTATCCGAAAATTTTCAGCAGCATGTATATCAGTATGGTCAAAGCCTCCGAAGCCTCCGGCCGAATGGCGCAGATGCTCGAAGTTCTGGCCGGCTATCTGAACAGCGACGCCGAAACGCGCAAGCAGATTAAAGGGGCGATGATTTATCCAATGGTGATGCTGCTGACCGCCGTCGGCGCAACAGGTTCGCTGATGTTTTTTGTATTGCCGCGTTTTTCAAAAATATATGAATCACGCGGTGCGGCGCTGCCGATGCTGACACAGGTTCTCGTTAATTTCAGTACCTTATTGTCTGATCCGATGTTCTTTGCCATCGCGGTAACAACCTGCGTGATGAGTGTCTTTGCCTTTTCAGTCTGGAACAAAACACCCGCCGGCCAGAAAACACTGGATTGGATGAAAATTAATACCCCCGTTTTCAAAATTATGTTTATTGATGCCGTGCTGACCCGCAGTATGCGTATTCTGGCTACGATGGTCAATACTGGCGTCAGTCTGCTCGATGCAATTGATGTGATGCGGACCTCCTGTGATAACTACTATTTCCGTACGATGTGGGGGCATGTCGATGCCCGCATACGGGACGGCTATCAGCTCTCCGATGCAATCACCCTGGCCCCGTATAACGATTTAATTGCCCCCGGTATCGTGCAGATGCTGCGAGCGGGTGAAAAGTCCGGACAGATCGGTCGCGTCTGCGATAAAGTATCGATTTTTCTCGATAAGAAACTCCAGAATTCAATCCGCACCGCGACCAGTTTGATTGAACCTTTGATGATTCTGATGATGGGGCTTATTATCGGCACCATCGCGATAGCGTTATTGCTGCCGGTATTCCGAATTTCCAGCGTTATGGCGCATTAATCTTTTCGAAATGTGAGGACAAAAAAAGGCAAGTTCCGTATAGAACTTGCCTTTTGATTTTATGGTTCCGCTGGTTATTAGTTGGCAGCGGCCTGTGCAGACTTGTAATTCCGTTTCAGGGGCTTGACAACCAGACCCATCTTGATGGCCTTGGCCGAAACCTTAATTCGGGTTACTTTGCCTTCGACAACCGCCCGAACAGTCTGAATATTCGGTTTGAACTTGCGCTTGCTGATGCCGGTAATCTTGCGGCCGACTCCGCCCAGATATTTGGCTTTACCGCGGCGGGCAATGCTCCGGCCGAACGATGTTTTCTTACCTGTAAAAACGCATACTCTCGACATATTTATCTCCGTTTCACTCAGCAGGGCAAACCCTGAACAGACATATAAACTATCAAACTAAATAAACAAAGGACAGAGAAGTATATGGTTTTTCCAGAATTTTGCAAGCTTTTTTAGGAAATTTTTCAGATGTTCAGGGGGCCATCATCGCCAACGGATCAAGCCCAGGTAGCAGAAGATGTAACTAATTCTAATTAAAGACCTTACAGTTTCAAGACTTTGTCAGCATAGAATCAAGGATTTCAACGGCAATCTGGACAAATTCCGGGCAATGTCCGAATGCTCCGGCCTGCTTGGAGCGAGCCATCCCCTCAGGAGTATTGAAATCAAAACCCAGCAATTCACGGCAGATCAGCGAGCCTGTGCGGGCTTTGAATTCCTCACAGAATTGCCTTGCTTTACTGTAGCACTCATATTTTGAGGTTTGGTCCTTGGGGTTGGTAGTTCCGTACTTAAGTCCGATAACCAGAATGGCGCCGGTTACAGCCCCGCAGATTTCGCCGGTTCTGCCGATGCCGCCTCCTAATCCGCTGGCAAGTTTGAGGGCAGTGTCTTTGTTGACTCCGAACTGCTCGGCGTAAGCCCCCAAAACAGCCTGAGAACAGGAATAGCCTTCACGGAACATATCAACTGCAGTCTTGATATTATCTTTCATACATTTTCCTGAACTAAACCCTTAATTAATAAAAGTGTACAGAATATTCCGACAAGAGCAATCCCAAAAATATTTCTTTTATAGGGATTACGTCAGGTGTCGCGATAGATTAAAAATAGCAAGATAATGCTATTGTAAAATAAAAAACGCGTAGAATCAAATTCCGTATTTTTTTACAGTATATCCACTCGTATAGGTATGTTTTAATTTACAATATAGCATTAATAAGGTAAAAGGAATTTGCATAAATGATTCAAAGAGAAAGAGTTACAAGGGCGATAGTGGGCCAGCAAACAGACCGTGTTCCCTGGGTTCCATTTGTGGGGTGTCACGCTGCAGCATTAATTAATGTATCCGCCGATGATTATCTGAAAAGCTCTGATTTAATAGTTAAAGGCATCGCCGAAGCAGTAAAGCGATACAAACCCGATGGTCTGCCGGTTATGTTCGATTTGCAGATTGAAGCCGAAGCACTCGGCTGTCATTTGGTCTGGGCCAAAGAAAATCCCCCGGCGGTTGTCCATCACCCCTTGACCAACGGAACAAAGCTCGAAAACTTGAAAATACCGGGCCCCGATGCGGCTCGTATAGCGACGGCGCTGGACGCCGCCCGTCGGGTGCGACAATCGCACCCGGATATTGCGCTGTACGGGCTGATTACGGGGCCTTTTACTTTGGCGCTGCACCTGCTGGGGACGGATATCTTTATGAAGATGTTCGACCAGGCGGATTATGTCCATCGTCTGATGCGTTTCTGTGCCGATGTCTGTAAGGCAATGTCAAATTATTATCTCGACGCCGGCTGCGACATTATCGCGATGGTGGATCCGATGACCAGCCAGATTGGCCCGGACCAGTTCACCCAGTTCGTCACGCCGTATGCGACAGAAGTGTTTGAGATGATTCGCAAACGCGGCGCCTTAAGCTCGTTCTTTGTCTGCGGCCATGCCCAGCAGAATATCGCCGTAATGTGCCAGTGCAAATGCGACAATATCTCGATTGATGAGAACATCCCCCTCGATTATGTCCGCCAGGAGTGTCAGCGGCACAACATCAGCTTCGGCGGCAACCTTCAGTTGACCAGCGTCCTGCTGCTCGGCGGTCCGATCGATTCGCAGAAAAACGCGATTGCCTGTCTGGAGCTTGGCGGCGAAAAAGGCTTTATTCTCTCGCCCGGCTGCGATCTGCCCTATGCGACCCCGCCGGCCAATCTCGAAGCGGTTACCGCGGTGGCTCTCGACCCCTATCAGCGGGACATCGCCAAGAATCTGGCCTGCGAGACCTCTTCTCACGAACGGCTGGATATGAATGAATACGGCCAGGCCGACAAAGTCATTGTTGATATCATCACGCTCGATTCCGAAGCCTGTGCCCCGTGCCAGTATATGGTCGACGCTGTCAAACGTGTTACGCCCGAGTTCGAAGGTATCGTCGAATGGCGTGAGCATAAAATCAAGTATCGTGAATCGCTGGTGTTTATGACCTCGCTGATGGTACGCAATGTCCCGACCATCTGCATTGATGGCGAAATCGTGTTTGTCTCGCGGATTCCGCCCAAAGATGAATTGATTGCCGCGATTCAAAAACGAATCAACGAAAAATTCCGCCTGCGGATTCAGCAGAAAAAAGCCCGCCTCTACGTCCTCGGCCTCGATTGTGACAAAACCAAAGAACTCAAAAACAATCTCAAGCAGGCCGTAACTGAATTGGGCGTTGATGTCGATATTCAATCCGTGAAAAATGAAGAGACCATTCACTCTTACGGCCTGACCAACAGCCAGCTCCCGGCTGTCGTGATGGCCCGCTTTCAGGTCAAATCCATCCGGCAGATTCCGCAGGTAGTGGTGATTAAAGAATGGCTCAAGGACCTATAAGCGATGATTGATGTCTGGATACTGGGCGGCTATCTCGGCGCCGGCAAAACAACGGCCTTAAACCAGTTGCTCCGAAGCGAGCCTCTGGCTTCTGCCTCACCGGCGCTGATTATCAATGAATTCGGTAAAGTCGGCGTCGATGGTGCGCTGGTTGAGCGTCGCGATTTGACGCGGTTTGAAATCAACAAAGGCAGTCTGTTTTGCATCTGCACCAAGACGGATTTTCTCAAGGCCCTTGCTGAAATTGCCAATAGCGGCAAGCACAAAACCGTGCTGATTGAAGCGACCGGCATCGCTGAACCGGTTGATATTGAAAACTTCCTGACCGAAGGCCCACACGCCGGATATTTTAAGATGCGCGGCAACCTCTGCATTGTTGATGCCGCCAACTTTACGCAGGTCGCCGCATACCTCAAGCCCGCCGTCTCGCAGGTACGCTGGGCGGATGCACTTGTCATCAATAAATGCGACCTGGTTGAACGCCGTCAGATTGATGTCCTGCGGAATGTGTTAAGCCAGCTCAATCCGGCCGTTCCTATAGCCGAAACCGCATTCGGCAAAATTGACGAGCCCTTTCTCCGCGCAGTCGTCCATCGTTCGCGCAATGAAAACCTTGTCCCTTGTGCCCCTGAGCAGATTTTCGCCGTCTCATTTACCACCGACAATCTCGTCCGCGAAAATCAATTTACCGCGCTCCTCAAAAATCTCGAGCGGTCGGTTCTGCGTCTCAAGGGCAATATCGCCTTCGACACCGGCGACGCATTTGTCGAGGTTGTCTGTGGTAAACTCGCCAAAAAAGACCCCGTTCCGACCATTTCTGCACAAAATTTGACCTCGACCGCGTTTACGGTTATCCTATGGAATATCGATAAAGAATCGGCACGGGCTCAGTTCGAGGCGTGCTGGAAATAGTTTAATTTCTTAATTCAGACTAAACAATGTCGGATATTGCCAGGCGAATTATTTTCAAAGGGCGTGTTCAGGGTGTCGGCTTTCGCTATACGGCTCGTCAGATTGCCTCCAAGCTTCCTGTTGTCGGCACAGTCCGCAACCTGCCGGACCGCTCGGTTGAGATGATCATTCAGGGCACCGATGCGGATATTGAGGCTTGCATCAGCGAAATCCAGCAATATTTCCGCAGCTATATCCGCGATATCGACACTACGCCAATGGTTGTCAACCCCAATCTAAGTTCTTTTGAAATAACCTTTTGACCTGCCCTTCAAAACCTGCTTGCAACATCCACAGGATTAATTTATACTGGTTGTTTTGGATTACAGAGTGATTGTATCAAAAATCAAAATGTAAATCCCAAAATGACAATGTAAAAGTTAAAAATAGCCGTATTGTACAAGCCGGTTTAAAAAGTATTTGCAATGTCAGACATAATTCTGTTTTGGGGACGGCAAATTCTTTTTGAATTTTGATGTGTCATTTTGCTCTTTGATTTTTTATCTTTGATTTAGAAAACAAGCAAGTTCCTGACATGGAACACATTAGGAATCGATATAGTTATGGCCAAAAAAATAAACGTCGTCGATCAGATAAAAAGCAACGCCAAAAATGTCTATGAAAAGATTATGGCCAGCCAAAAGCCGACCATGAGCACTCCCGTCCGCTCGCTGGCCAACGTCAAATATCTGGAGAAAAAAGGGCACTTCCAGATTCAGGACAAAACCAAGAATCGCACCTTGACCGTCAGCACCGTTAAGACCTTTGCCCAGACGCTCAAGATGATGGCCCTCAGCAAGGAACTGGTCGAAAAAGACGATATGGCCACCAAAAGAGAGGCCTACTACATTTCCAAAAACTGGGGCAAGGCCGCCTTTGCCGAGCAGCCCGAATCCGATACCATTATGGACGACATCGAAGCGATGTTCGGCGTCAACCGCGAACAGCTCAAATTTGTCCCCGAAGAAAAGGGCGGCGATATTGCCGGCAATCTGATTGTGATAGACAAAGACGCCTCCGGCAAAAAACTCAAAATTGACTGTACCAAATTCGGCTCCGGCGCCTATTCCATCCCGACCGATGTCGAAGGGCTCGAATTCATATCCAACGCCAAATTCATCCTTGCTATCGAGACCGCCGGTGCGTTTCAGCGGCTTGTCAAATACGACTACTGGAACAAAAACAACTGCATCTTAATCAGTATGGGCGGCGTACCGACCCGTGCCTGCCGCAGATTTATCCGCCGTCTGGCCGACAATCTCAAAATTCCCGTCTATGCCTTTGTCGATGGCGACCCCTACGGCTATTTCAATATCTACCGCACCCTCAAAGTCGGCTCCGGCAATGCGGCGCATCTGAATGAGTATTTCTGCGTCCCGCAGGCCACGTTCCTCGGCGTAACCCCGCAGGATGTCATCGACTATCAGCTTCCGACGCACCCGCTCAAGGATGTGGATATCAAGCGTGCCAAAGACGCCCTCAAAAACGACCCCTTTGTCAAGCACTACAAGCCCTGGCAGGCGGCCATTAACCAGATGCTCAATATGGGCGTCCGTGTCGAGCAGCAGGCCTTCGCCAAGCACGGCCTCGAATATGTCGTAACTGAGTATCTCCCGAGCAAGCTGAAAAATCCGTCTAAATTTCTTCCATAATTTGGTAAGCAGGCAATGGTGTGATTTCGATTGCGGAAAAACTTAAACAGATACAGGATGGCATTGCCAGGGCGTGCGACAGAGCCGGACGCAGGCAGGATAGTGTCCGTCTGATTGTCGTAACCAAAACCGCAACTCCCGAACAGATTCTTGAAGTCATCGATGCCGGATACACCGAATTGGGTGAAAATCGCGTCCAGCATCTCAAGCAAATCGCTGACCAGATTGCCGAGTCCCTGAATGCCAAAGGCAAAGCCGACGTTGTCCCGCAAATCCGCTGGCACATGATTGGTCACCTCCAGCGCAACAAAGTCAAGCAGACCCTGCAGATCTGTTCCCTGATTCATTCCGTGGACACCTTGCGTCTGGCCGAAGAGATTGATTTTGCCGCCGCCAAAGCGGGCCTTCACGCCCCCGTATTGCTGCAGGTCAATTGCTCCGGCGAACCCCAAAAATATGGAGCGCCCGTAGGAGCTGCCTTTCATCTGGCCGAACAGATTATGTCGATGCCCAACCTCCGGCTGGAAGGCATGATGACCATGGCGCCGCTGACCATGGACAAAGAACTCGTCCGTGCCGCCTTCGGCAGGGCACGGGAGCTGTTCGAAGAAATGAGAGCCGACAAAATCGGCGGTTCGCGTTTCAAGCATCTCAGTATGGGCATGAGCCAGGATTACGAAATTGCCATCGAAATGGGTGCAACCCTCGTCCGCATCGGCTCAGCCATTTTCGCCTGATCTTTAAATTTGCACGTCCGATAATGCAATTTGCAATCTCTTTTTCTCGTTAAGTGCCCAATTTGCTATGTCGATAATATCAGCCGGAAGCTTCGGATTATTTCCGCAGTTAAGATGATATTATGGATAAGATCAATCAAATAACAGAAGCATCGGGAAGCATCAATTCGCCGGCAACTCCGACGACGCTGACCTTTGTCTCTGATCGCCTTGCCTTGCCCGAGACAATTTGCAGCCGGATGAAGCTGCACAACTGGACCTGGCAGACCATCTCAACGCACGACTTCTTCAGCTTGAATGAACAGTCCCCGACTTCGGCCGCTTTTTTGCTGGACGCCGGCGATATCCACCTGATTGACTGGAAACGGCTCGAAGACAAAATCCATGAATTCGACCAGGACAATATCCCCGTCATCCTGCTGCACTGGCCCATTTCGATGGAAATGACCCATTTTCGCCTCGCGGCCAAAATCCGCTCCGCCTCGATTGAAGAGCTTTGGGCTCGCATCGAAGCGGCGGTTCAATTCTCGCATGCGATGGCCGAAAGGCCCAGCGACGACCGCCAGCGCAGGGTCGTCGAAGAGCAGCTCAAATTAGCCGGCTCGATTCAGCGTAATTTCCTCCCCCAGACGCTTCCGATGACAGAGCGGGTTCGTTTTGCCGCCGTCTATCATCCCGCCGAATGGGTTTCCGGCGATATTTATGATGTCGTTCGCCTCGATGAAACCCGGCTGGGTTTCTATATTGCCGATGCCGTCGGCCATTCGATTCCCGCAGCGCTGCTGACCATGTTCCTTAAGCACGCAGCGGTATTTCGCCGAACCGTAGGAAATCGATACACCATCTTTTCGCCCAGGATGGTAGTCGAACATCTCAATGAGGCGATGATAGCCCAGCAGCTCAAAGGCAGTCTGTTCGCCACCGTCTGCTGCTGCCAGCTCAACACCGAAACTCTGGATTTTTCCTTCGCCCGTGCCGGCCATCCTTACCCAATCCTCATCCGTCCCGGCCACGAACCACAGCAATTACAAAGCCGCGGCGGCCTTTTGGGCATCTTTGAAGGTATGGAATTCGAGCAAGTCGAAACGCAGCTTTACCCCGGCGACAAAATCCTGCTGTATTCCGACGGCATTGAGCCTTTGATTGGCGAAGTCAACAACACCGGCAAATTCACCTATACTGACATGTTCCAAAGCCTGTGCAAAATGCCGCTGATGTCGATGACCGGCGCCATCGAAGAAGCCGTTTCCGGCTGGAAACGCACCTCCGCCGAGATCGACGACATCATGTACAGGTTATACGTCATTGACAAGGTGAGGAAAGGGAGGGAAGCAGTCAGGGAGGGACGGACGGTTGCCATGGAGGAGTTTGAGAGGGACGTTGAGTCATGGTAGGGTGGTCAGCGCCGGTCTTGGCGCCCTTGGCGTCTCGCGTGATTGCGAGGTAGTTAGATTCGAGCCGTAAGAGACGAGGGTCACATGAAACTGAAAGTTATTGTTCACGAGGCGGAGGAAGGGGGCTACTGGGCCGAGGTT
>JBHJNC010000181.1:0-7467 GCA_048497675.1 Gimesia maris | reverse complement strand
TGATATTTTCCGTTCCCGGAATCGTCTGCCCCGTTTGCCAGTTTTTGATATCCGCCCACGCATTGCCGGCCAAAATCCCCGCACACAACACCGCAACCGCCGCCCATCTTTTCATGCCACATTCTCCCAAATCAAAGGTTTCGAATTTAATCGCTCAACAAATTTATACGTTGGTCGTCCTTACGCCTTGTCATTCCCGCGAAAGCGGGAATCCAGTTGTTTTGAATTTCAGATTTTGGTTTTTCGTATTTGTTGCGGATTTCGAATTCGTGCTTCGAGTTTTTCCCGACAAGACGAAAGTAAAAACTCCGAACCATGTTCCCGCGCAGGCGGGAATCCGAACTAAGAACCAAGAACTACCCAAGAACTGAGCTACTGTTCTCCCTCTAACCTTTCTCCTCGAATGTACGCGATATTATACCAAAGTCACATAGATAAAATCAAGCACAATTTACCGGACAACACTAAAATCTCGACAAAACCTTCCCATTTTCCTAAATTCCCGTAAAAACCACGTCTTCCCTCAAGCTCTCTCCGTTTTTCAAGGGGGAGTGTCGCGCAGCGACGAGGGGGTTTAAAATTCACAAAAATTCTGACTCCTGACTCCTGACTTCTCTTTTCAAATTTCATGCTTCGGATTCGGATTTTTCCTATTCACTATTCACTACTCACTACACACTATTCACTATTCACTATTAACTTTCCCACATACCACGTGTCCACTACCCCAAAATCCAAATAAATTTTCTCTTAACTACCCCCATTATCAATATTAAAAACAAGGAAAATCAATAAGAGTTAAATAAATACACAACAAACCACTTGACTTTTTTCATAATCTACCCTATAATAATAGGGTGGGAGCAAGCAATGGGCTTGCCCAGGAAATAAAAAAGCCTCTCGGCAGGCAGCTGGCCGCGGGAAGCTAAATAAAGGAAGGAGAGTAAACGAACATCATGTCACCAACACCTGCATGCCTATATATGCACATACCAGTGCAAATAGCGGATTTGCCTTGAAGCAATCTGCCTTTTACGATATAGTTTCAGACATAAACAATAGCTTATATAAGGACAAAATATGCTGAACAACCCTGTTCGAGTTGGGCTTATCGGTTTTGGTACCGTAGGTTCCGGCGTCGCCCGGCTGCTGCTGGAAGAATCTGACGCGATTTACCAGCGTACCGGCGTAAAGCTGGAGCTGGCCTGCGTCGTTGACAAAGACCTCACAAGTCCGCGTAAAATCAATCTGCCAAGCGGCTTAATGACAAACGATTTCAATAAACTCGTCAATGACCCGACGATTCAGATCGGCGTAGAGCTCGTCGGCGGCACCCAGTTTGCCAAACAGGTCCATGAACAAATGCTCAACGCCGGCAAATATGTCGTTACCGCCAACAAGGCCCTTTTGGCCGAACACGGTGCCTCGCTGTTCGATCTGGCCAAAAAGCAAAAAAAATGCATCGCCTTTGAAGCCAGCTGTGCCGGCGGTATCCCGATTATCTCGGCCCTGCGTACCGGCCTTGCCGCAAACCGCATCACTGCGCTGTACGGCATCCTCAACGGCACATGCAACTACATTCTGACCAATATGACTCAACAAGGTCTGGATTTTCCGACTGCCCTCAAACAGGCACAGCAAAAAGGATACGCCGAAGCCGACCCCACACTGGACATTAACGGGACAGATACCGCACATAAGCTGGCAATTCTGGCAAGCCTGGCCTTTGGCGGGCAATTTACCACCCAGGATATCCAGATCGAAGGCATCCAGTCCGTTCAGATCGAAGACATCCGCAACGCACAGGAAATGGGCTATGTCCTGAAACTGCTCGCTATCGGCGAACGCAATGAAGAAAACGCCGTCTCGCTGCGGATTCATCCGTCGCTGATTCACGAAGATACCCCGCTGGCCCGTGTCGGCGGTGCATTTAATACCTTGAGTGTCTTTGGCAGTGCCGTCGGCAATACGATGTACTTTGGTCGCGGCGCCGGGATGATGGCAACCGCCAGCGCTGTGGTAGCCGATATTATCGAAATCGCCCTGGGCAACAGCCAGCGGCTGTTTGATACGATGCCGATGATTCGCCAGGCCAAACCCAAACTGCAAAGTCCGGATGAAATCATCAGCCGCTACTACCTGCGTCTGATGGCCAAAGATGTTCCCGGCGTAACCGCTAAATACGCCCAGGTGCTCGGCAACCACAATATCAGCATCAGCGGAGCCATTCAGCATGAATGGCACGGTCCGAACAATACCGTTCCGATTGTGGTTACCACCCACAAGACCTGTCAGAAAAATATGGATGCGGCAATCAAAGATTTGTCAAAATTGGATGTGCTCTCTCCAAATCCAGTCTGCATACGAATCGTCGAGATTCCGGAGGACAAAGATTGAACCCGAAATATGTTATCATTGTTCCAGATGGTGCGGCAGATAACCCGCAGGAAGTCTTTAGCGGTAAAACCTGTATCGAAGCGGCCGAAACGCCCAATATGGACAAAATCGCTATCGAAGGCCGGCAAGGCATCGTCAAAACCGTCCCGGAAGGTATGCAGCCGGGCAGCGATGTGGCAATGATGAGCCTGCTGGGTTACGACGCGAAGAAAAACTACACCGGCCGGGCGCCGATTGAAGCGGCGGCGATGGATATCCCGCTCAAAGAAGGCGACTGGGTCTTTCGCTGCAATCTGGTTACCACCGCCGACGGCGAGATGGCCGATCACAGCGGCGGACATATTTCCACCAAAGAAGGCACCGAACTAATCACCGAATTTGCCGCCCATGTCAATAACCCGAACATCGCGTTTTATCCGGGTGTGGGATACCGGCATTTGTGCGTGATTAAAGGAACGGATTTTTCCAAAATCGAATCCTTCCCGCCGCATGATTATATTGGAGAAAAAGTTTCCAAAATTCTCCCCAAAGGAAAAAATTCCGACTTGCTCAAAGAACTGATTACCAAGTCCGTGCATTTTTTCGACAATCATCCGATAAACCGTATCCGCAAAGACCTCAAAGAAAATCCCGTTACCAGTATCTGGCTATGGGGTCAGGGACAGCGGGCGTTTCTGGAAAAATTCAGCAAGGTTTATGGTAAAAGCGGAGCGGCCATCACTGCGGTGGATTTGGTGCGCGGCCTGGCGAAGCTGATTGGGTTTGATTTAATAAATGTCCCCGGCGCAACGGGGTATCTGGATACCAACTACGCCGGCAAAGGCCAGGCGGCAATTGAGGCATTAAAGAAATACGACCTCGTTTTTGTCCACATTGAGGCCCCCGACGAAGCTGGGCACAACGGCAGTCCGCATCAGAAGAAAAAAGCGATCGAGATGATCGACAAACACATCGTCGGCCCGGTCTATGAGGCGATTAAACAATATAATACCTATCGCATATTAGTGATGCCCGACCACCCGACGCCGTGCGAAAGCCGCTGCCACTGTGATGAACCTGTGCCGTTTGCGATGGCCGGGGCCGGCATTACGGGTGTGCTGAAAAAGCCGTTTTCGGAAGTCAACAGTTTCGCATCCGGTTTCCAGATTGAACGCGGCTGCGACCTGATGGAGTATTTTCTCAAGTTATAATATTTTCATCGAATGATTGTATGAAGGAGTGCAATATGCTGCGTAAAATTATAGTCGGTGTGATACTCAGTACCGCGTTGGTTGTGCTGCGTGTGGATAGTTTTGCCGATACATTTAAACACAAAACCACCGGCAAAATTTATCACGGCTATGCCGAACAGGATCCCAACGACGGGCAAACCATCGTCTATACCACCGAAGAAGGCAAGCTGATGTTCAATCTTGCCGAGTTTGAAATCCTTCCCAACGAACAGGGCCGAAACCGAACAGTCTCGGTCATTACCATCGACGAGGGCATTGAATATGAAATCGTCACCGCCGCATTTGAAAAGGCGATGGTCGAAGAATCCAATAAAGGTCCGCTGTTTATCGTGCTGGAAATCGACTGCCCCGGCGGCAGAATCGATTTAGCGACACGGATGTGTGCGGCGGTACTGAAAACCAAGAATTGCCAGACGATAGCCTTTATCAAAGGCGGTTCGGAAGGCGGAGCCTACTCCGCGGCGGCGGCACTGTCGCTGGCGTGTAATAAAATCTATATGGCGAATGCCACGGTAATCGGGGCAGCCACCGTGATTGCGGTCAGTGAAGAGGGTGCGGTCGATTTGGAGAAGGTCGCCGGCAAGGACATCAGCGAAAAGATGCGTTCGGCGTGGCGCAATTATATGGCATCGCTGGCGGAACAAAATAAGCGGCCGATGGCGATGGTTCGGGCGATGGAGAATAAAGACATCGAAGTCCTGCAGGTACGCCGCAACGGCAAAATTCAGTACATCGAAAGCAGCGAGCGCAAGACGGGCGATGAGCTGATCGGGGTACGCAAACCCAAAGGTCAGATTGTAACGCTGCCGGCCGGTGAAGCGGTCGAATGCGGGGTCGCCGACAAAATCGTCGACAATCTGCAGGACCTGCTTGCTTTGCATAATGCCGGCGATGCGGCAGTTGCCCGGCCGGATTATCTAACCGCAGCCAAAGATGAACTCGACAAAGTGAATCGAAAATTTGAAAAACTGAACAACTCTTTGCAAACCAAATTTGAAACACTTAGGAACAAGAGCCGCAACGGCGGGATGACGGTTACTCAGGCCAAACAGGCATTTAAAGGTATTCTTCAGGAAATGAAATTCCTGATGAAGCTGAAAAAGACTTACCCGGATGTTCCCTTTGAAGAAGAGGATTTGCAGGAAATAATGAATGCTATCCAGGCCGAACATGACAGCCTGTAAAAAAGTCAGACGCCGGACAGCGTAAATAGGGTTTGGGTAAGTCAAAAATCAAAAGGACAAATTAAAGAGAAAAAATTCGAAGCATGAATATCGAAATCCGAAGCACATACGAAATTCAAAATTCTGTCGGCGCTAACTGCGAAATCGATAAACGTGCCTAACAATATTGTGAGTTACAAGCGGATGACCAAATCAGAAAACAGGAGAATCAAATGAAAAAAACAACAATGGTGGTTTTGGCGGCGGTGATGCTGTGGGGCTGCTGCCCGCGTTCAACATCAAAGGTCCGGCAGGACTGTGCGCCAGCGGCAAAGAAATCGGACATGGCGGATATTATCGGTGCAACCCATGTGCGTGGATTTTATTACCTGACAGATAAAGACTATCTGAATGAAGGCGCTGACCAGATTTTAGGGATGGGTTCGCGGGTCATCAAGATATGGTTTTATGGAAAACGCCACGAGCATCCCGAGCATGTGTATCGATTCAACAGCGACTGGCCGGCTGTGGACTCGCTGGTCGAAGGCGCGCAATTGCCTTACTTTAAGACGTTGTTTGACAAGCCGTTTTCGACCTATATTCTGGTTGTTACATCGCTGGGGCGGTCGAGCAAATACTGGTATGACGGCATTACACAGCAACAGGCTATGGATGAAGCTCGCCAGTTTTATGAATTGACGCGCTACTTGCTGGCGACCTACCGGGGAACCGGCAAAACATTTGTTTTACAGCATTGGGAAGGCGATTGGATGACCCGCAAGCATTTTGAGCGGGAAGTTGACCCCGATCCGAAAGTTCACAGCAATATGATTCAGTGGCTCAATGCCCGTCAGGCCGGCGTCAATAAGGCGCGTCAGGAAATGGGCAACTGCGGCGTCTATGTATATCATGCATTGGAGGTCAACAACGTGATTCCTTCATTGGAAAAGGGCAGGCCGAATATCGTCAACGCGGTGCTGCCTTATACGAATGTCGATCTGGCTTCCTACTCGGCATACGATTCCATTTTTGCGGCCAAATCAGGCGACAAGCAGCTTTTTAGGCGGTGTGTGGAGTATATCAAAGACCATCTTCCCCCCAGCGCGGTGTTCGGCCGTAACAGTGTTTATATCGGAGAATATGCCGTGCCGGAAAACGACAGTTTCAGTCAGGACGACATTCAGGTCATTGTCGAAAATACCGTCCAGACCGCACTGGATATGCAATGCCCCTGGATTGTATATTGGCAGTTGTACTGCAATGAAAAAAAACAGGCGATGGAATCGAACAATCCGTATGATGACACTGAAGATAAGCCAAATTACAATCAGCTGATCACGGCGAATGACCAGGCGCGCGGCTGGTGGCTGATTCGTCAGGACGGCAGCAAACCATGGGTCTATGACTACCTGTCCGGCCTGTGCCGGAATGGGCGGCCGGTATCGCAGGATAAAGAGAAAAAATAAGACGCCTGGCCGGTCGCTTTATGCCATCCCAGCTTTGGCGAAAGCTTGTACGATATCAGGGACAGTGGGGCTGCTGAAAAACCCCTTTTTCCCGTACAATAACTACCATACTGTGTTAAAGGAATCCTATCAAGAATAAAGGGTTTGTGAGAAACAGAATGGTTCGACAGCTTTTTGTGCAAGTATGGGGAAACTGGCGGAAATTGCCCAGATTACTGAGAGGTTAAAAAATCAGCTAAAATCTCTTTTTCTTATGAACCAAATTGGGTACAATGAAAAGAGATAAATAGGTACTTATTTTATGGGCTCTTTTATCAGGAGAATAACGATGACACGGAAAAGTCTTACAACTTTGGTTTTGGGTGTTTTTTTGACGGCCGGGATTGGGGCTTATGGGGATACCTTCAAGAATAAGGAAACCGGCGAGATCTTTTATGGTTTTCGGACGACAAAAACGAGCGGCGCAAAGACGCTGGTTTATAACGAAGCCGAAAAGAAGCTAAACCCGATTGACTTAAGTCAATACGAGGTGGTCATGGATGCCAAGGGCCGGCGAAACAGCTATGTGCAAATCCTGATGACCGACCCGGAAGTTCTGCTTTCGACGAATATCTCGAAAACCATCGCCGACGCCATCGCCAAAGCAACCAATACAGGCCCGCTGTTTGTAGTTATTAAAATCGACAACCCCGGCGGACGCGGCGAAAATATGAAAGAACTCTGCTCAACCATTTCAAAGCTGGACAACTGTCCGATCGTGGCATATGTTTCCGGCGGACCCTTTGGGGGAGCCCATTCGGCGGCGGCGGCCGTGGCGATGGCCTGCGATAAAATCTATATCGCACCCACCGCGTCGATGTCAGCCATCGGGCCATTTGTAAGCACGCTTAACAGCTCCAACGAAACAGACTTCATCAAGACCTACAGCCCGGATTCCCTGGCTTCGTACAGCGTTTATCTGTCAACACTGGCTGAGGCGAGGCATCGGCCGTCGCTTCTGGCAAAGGCGTTCCTGGATAAGAAGCTTTCCTTAATTGAAGTAACCGACACAAGCGGGGCTACATCAATTATCGAAAAAAGCACCCGTCAGCCGACACAAACCTTAGTAAAAACTATCTGTGAAGGCATTCAACCCGAGCCGCAGGATTCCGAGAAAACAAAATCATCAGAACCGCCGGCCAGCGTTGTTCACAGTCAGATTCTGAACTT
>JBHJNC010000180.1:0-12154 GCA_048497675.1 Gimesia maris | reverse complement strand
TTCATTCTGATGCGTCCTTTCAAATATTTGGATTCCAATTTTAGATGTAAGCCGGACACAGTATATCGTGGAGAGGGATTTATCGTCAAGCTAAAAAACGGGCTATACCGCTATGCCCGGCAAGTGGTTACACTTTGCAGCAGCGCCTTTGCCTTCGTCAGGGTTTCCTGCCATTCGGCCTGCGGGCTGGAATCGGCGACAATCCCCCCGCCGACCTGGACAAAGGCCCTGCCGGATTTAAACACAATCGTGCGAATCGCGATATTCAGGGTGGTGCGGAAGTTCAATCCGATATAGCCGATGCTGCCGCAATAGACGCCGCGCCGGGTCGGCTCAAGCTGTTCAATGATTTCCATCGCGCGAACCTTGGGAGCTCCGGTAATCGAACCGCCGGGAAAAGTCGCCCGCAAGATATCGCAGAATAACGCCGGATCATTGCTGCGCGGCAGTGTTCCGGCGATCTCACCAAAGGCATGAAAAACAGTCGGGTATGCCTCAATCACCCGGTCGCGTTTGACATACCGCGTGCCGGGGACACAGACGCGAGCCAAATCATTCCGCTCCAGATCCACAATCATCGCCAGCTCGGCTTTGTCTTTATCGCTTTCGTGCAGGTCTTTTTCCTGCTGCAAATTAAAGGCTTTTGATTCATCATTACACGCACAGGCCCTTCGCGGACGCGTCCCTTTGATAGGACGGGTTAAAATATCACGGCCATCGATTCGCAGGAACAACTCCGGCGATGCGCTGACCACAGCCCAGTCTCCCGCCGCCAAATATGCCGCATAAGGGCTGGGGTTGTATGTGCTCTGCCAGAGAAAAACCTTTGAAGGATCGCCCTGAAACGAACATTCAAACCGCTGGGAAAAATTAATCTGATAGACATCGCCGTCGATGATGTACTGATGAATTTTCGCCAGTGAGGCAAAATACTCCTCCTGCGTCATATTCACTTTAAAACCGGAATGTGTCTGGGAATTGTCGACACGATCACCGGCTGGAGGCAATTCAAGAATCAGACTTTGGGACTCTTTAATCCAGGATTCAAGCCGTGCGAATTTTTGTTCCATTGTTTCCGGCTGGCCGGAAAACTCCACCGCCGAAAGCCACGTCCGGCCGGTTCGATGATCGTATACAATGACCGCATCATAGAACGCCAGATCCATAAGGGGCATTTGGAGATCATCTCGTGAACAGCTGGGAACCGATTCGATGCAGCGGCACAGATCATACGAAAAATAACCGATCCAGCCGGGGTACGGTATATCGGCGGAAAGCTCGCCGGAGGATTCACAGAATCGATAGCGGTTGAGCGTCTGCTCCAGCCATAGAAAAGGGTCGTGCTGTCCGACATGGAATGAGGCGACTTCGACAGGTTCGGCCGCAAAGAGGCTGTACCCTTCAACCGCGTTGTTTCCGCCGAGAATCGCCGGACGGCGGCAGCGGGATACAACCTGCCCCAGTGCGGCTATCCGGACAGAATCGCCCATCGGCCGGATATGGAGCTTGCAGCTGATGGCCGCCTGTGTCATGACTGCACAG
The DNA here is from genome assembly GCA_048497675.1 of Gimesia maris. Taxonomy (GTDB): domain Bacteria; phylum Planctomycetota; class Phycisphaerae; order Sedimentisphaerales; family Anaerohalosphaeraceae; genus Anaeroglomus. Next base: position 10,612 of record JBHJNC010000180.1, on the reverse strand, counting down.
AATCCTCTGAAAACTGGTCCATGATCGAAATCGAGGCGCTGGCGCCAATCCGGCTTGCACCGGCCTGAATCATTGCAATCGCATCGGCGGCCGTCTTGATACCGCCGGCTGCTTTGATTTTGCAGCGAGGAGCCGACTGTGCCATCAGGCGGACATGCTCCAGCCTGGCCCCGCCCGCCGGATGCAGCCCGGTACTGGTCTTTACAAAATCCGCCCCTGCATCCTGAGCAATCCTGCACGCAAAGACAATCTGTTCGTCGGTCAAAGCCGCCGATTCAATGATGACCTTAAGCCCCACATAGGGACGGACCGATTGACAGGGCTTTAGAACGGTTCGGATATCATTGAACAGATATTTGTCATCCCCCGAAACAATCGCCGCCAAATCCGCAACCATATCAATCTCATCGGCACCTGAGGCAACGGCCAAATCCGCCTCATACGCTTTGACTCTGGCAACACTGCCGCCCAAAGGGAAACCGGAAACCGTACAGATCCGTACCGCGCTGCCCTGCAGCACCTCTGCACAGAGGTCAACCCACCGGGGAAGGACGCAGACGCTGTAAAAACGGTGGTGCATCGCCTGCTGACACAGCTGACGAATGTGCGATTCGGTCGCGGTCGGACTTAGGAGTGTATGGTCGATATACTGCGCTAATTGTTCTTTGGTCTGAGGTATCACAATCGGTTACAGCTTTCTTTATTTTTGCACACCAACCGCACCGGGCGATGTGCTCAATTTCGTTTTCAATTGTCCCGTCTGGAGATTGTAGTTGATGGTCGGCACTTTGACTCCATCCACAAAACAGGGCTGACTGTCGCTGCCCTGGATATTGACCCAGCCGTCGCCGGCGGTATAAACCAGCTTTTGCCCTTTAAGTGCATGCAGGCCGACCTGCTCCATAAACACACCATTGTCGGCGACAACTTCTTTCAGAACCGTACGGCCGTCGGGGCTTTCCTGCAGGATAATCTGAGCATACATCGTCTGAGCATTGGTGATGGCGTCCGGTTTGCCGTCTTTGAGGGTTATATAGGAAAGCTTCATCGACTCCTGAGAACTGTCAACATCAATCTTGTTTTCTCCCATCCGCCACGTCAAACCGTCAAAACCATTGACCAGGGCGACACAGGGGCTGCGGAAGTCCATGGATTTGACATCAAGATTCGGATCCGCTGCGGCCACGTCTTTATTATTCAGCTGAATCTCGCCGGGCCCCTTGGCAAAGAGATTCTGTGCTTTTTCGTCATAATCGAACTGTTTGCAGTTCAAACGGACATGCGATGTTTTGTCGCCCTGGGTAAACTGCATCGCCTCCAGCCGGACGTTGCCGCCGTTAACTGACACATGGGAAAGACTGTTTTTCCCTTGTGCATCCGCCCCAATATCCACCGTCAGCGTATCCCCGTAAAGCCGGCGGACCGATTTGCTGTTCGCTTTGAGAGCCGTAGCGTCGCCGATAATATTCTCATGAAAAACAACCTGTCGTATCGATTTCTTTTCATCCGGAATAAACTCGGCATTTCGTTGCGCCGTCAGCACAACGGGAGATACGGAATTGGCATCGTTTGCATCGGCTGAGGCATAGAAACGCAGCGCAACAGGACCAGCAGCCAAAGCAGAACCGTCATTGACATCATAATCAATCTGTTTTGCAAAAAAGCGTGCCGCTTTCTTGGCCGGTTCATTCGCTATGGCAGTTTCAGAATTGAGATTGGCCCATTCCGGCATCGAGGGCGGATTCGCCGGTTCAGCCTGAGCCGTTTCGGCTGCCGCAAGACCCTGCGGCTCTTCGATTGGCTTGACAATCAGCTTGCCGCGGCAGGTGACGACAATATCCTTGGCATCATCATCAGCAGGGGTTGCCGGCAGCGAAGTACGCTGTGCCCAATCAGGCTGCTGGTCAAGCAGATTTGATTCGGCGGGCTGACCCTTAGCCGAATCTGCAGATTCCTGGGCCAGCTGTCCCTCTTCAGCCGCGACTAACTGCCCGTCAAGCGTGGACGGCGTTTGTTCCTGAACAGGTTCGTCGGTATCATTTTGTTGTTCGCCAAGAAGGATATGGTTGATATTGATTCGATCAGCGCCTTCCACTACCGCCTGGTCGCCATAGACAATCCGCACACTGTCATTCAGAATACACTGATAAAACCGCTGTTCCGCAGCATTCTTGGGCTTCGAGGCAGCCGCTGCTTCTTCGTGCACAGTACCAGCCTGAGCCTGTGCCGTATTCGGTTCGGGAGTATTGGGGGTTGCCTGTTCCTGAATAACTTGCGGTTCGGCTTCCACCTCTGCTGATTTACCCAATAAATTATGCGCAACCGCACTTTTCAGACGCAGGTATTCCAGCTGCTTGATTTCGAAATAGTTAATTGCCTGTCGCCCCGGATCATACGCCATCAGCAAACCCTTGCCCACCAGACGCGATTGGGCGGAAATCATTTCCACCGGTCCGTTGGTAAAAAATTCCGAACGGTCGCTGCTGTAATTCAAATCATCCATCAGAATTACGGTCTCGGAAAACTGCTGCCCCTCGGATGGAATGATCCGGATAACGACCTTGCCGGTAAATTGAACATCCTGAAGGATCGGGGTGCCGCCGGAGGTATCAACCTGAAAAATACCTTCCTGGGCATTCATCCTGCAGTTTAATCTTTTTTCAAAGAAATGAATATAGGGCTTTTCCACCTGCCAGTTATTCGTGCTGGATCCCGGATTCAGCAGCCGTTCAAAACCGAAAATACGCGACAGTTTTTTGGTCTGAGAATCATAAATTGTGTAGCGGGCCTGATCCACTTTATGGATAATCGTACCGTCAATTTTCTGTGATTCGGGATCCAGCGGACCGGATGCGATATCCTGAACGCTCGAAACCCCGGACACGCTAAAACCCTTCGTTCCGGTCAATCGCAGATACCCGATGAATACCGCAGCAACAACCAGGCTGGCGGCAATAACTATGATAATTTTTCGACCCATCGAAACACTCCTTTATACATCTTTTTATTCAGCGGCAGAGAAACTTCCAATCGAAACCATTTTATTTTTGATAGGGTTCTATCAATTTCTCCCACCGCCATGCCTGCTTGAGCATATGCTCAATCACTTCGGCCACCGCTCCATCGCCGCCCGCCTTTTGTGTTACATAATGGGCATAAGGCTTGATCTCTTCAACGCCGTTGGCAACAACAGCCCCAAACCCAACACGTCGGATCAGCGGAAGATCCAGCCAATCGTCGCCGATATACGCCGTCTGCTCAGGAGCATACCCGGTTTCTTTCAGCAGCTGTTCAAAAGCCGGCAGCTTCTGTTTACAGCCCTGCATAACGTATTTAATCCCCACCTGCTCGGCACGATAGGTCGTCGCGAGGGTCTCCCGGCCGCTGATAATCGCCGAATCCAGTCCCGCCCGATGCCACAAGGTTATCCGATGTCCATCCAGAACGTTGAACCGCTTGCTTTCCGTGCCGTCGGAATGAATGATAATTCCGCCATCGGTCAGCACCCCGTCCACATCCATAATCAGTAGTCGGATTTGGTTAAAGTCCGGTTGTTTTATCTGCATATCGCCTATCCTACAATTTTTATAGCCACAATATCCTGGACATCAATCAAGCCGACCGGATGATCCTGTGCATCGACCACCGGCAGCTCATCAATACGATACCGATGGAAAATCGCCATCGCTTCGGCCGCCAGCGTATCTTTTCCGACACGTTTGCAATCGGGGGTCATAATCTGCTCAATCGGTTTGGAAAAGATGTCTTTTCCAAACCGGGTCATCGCCCGGCGCAAATCGCCATCGGTAACAATTCCGACCAATTTACCGCCTGTATCCGTCACCATCACCGCGCCATGACGTTTCTGCTGACTGGTAATATCCAGCATCTGCTGAACCGTCTGCCCCAGCCGGGCAATCGGCAGCGTTTCGCCGGGACGGAACCACATCGTCTGCTCAACCGTGATCAGCTTTGCCCCCAGCGCCCCGGCCGGATGAAAACGGGCATACTCTTCCGGACCGAACTGACGGGCTTTCATAATCGTCAGTGCCAGCGCATCGCCCAGGGCAAGCATACAGGTCGTTGAAACACTCGGAGCAAGCCCCAGCGGGCAGGCCTCGGTTAATTTCCCCATACAAAGCGCAACATCGCTGTGCCGAGCCAGTCGGCTTTGACCGTCACCGACAATACTAATCAGCTTAATCCCACGCTGCTTGAGCGGTTCAATCAGGCGAAGTATCTCATCGCTTTGCCCGCTGTGACTTAATGCCAGCACCACATCATCACTCTGCACCCGGCCAAGGTCGCCATGAACAGCCTCTGTCGGATGCAGGAAATGGCTCGGGGTTCCCGTGGAGGCCAGGGTCCCGCTGATTTTATTGCCGATGACCCCTGCCTTGCCGACGCCGGTAACAATAACCGACCCGCTGCATTCGAAAATCATTCGACATGCCTTATCAAAAGACGGATGATCCATCAGCTCCGTCAGGGCTGCCACGCCGGCCGATTCGGCCTGCAATGTCATTTTTGCATACTCGATATCAAACATTTTAATCCTTTAACACCTTTTATTACAATTTTACAACGCTTCCGCGCGAATCGTAGCAGACCATTTGCACACTTTGCGATGAGACCAAAGGATCGCTCTTGATGATAATCTGCCGATTAAAGTCTTTTTCCAGTTCCGCCAGAATCGCCCGCCTTTGATTGACCAGATACTCCGCCACCGGCGCTGCAACCGTAGCTTCAATCCGGCTGATCTCGTCGCGGCTGAGGGCCACACGTATCACCCGTAAAATTTCCGTTGCCTGAGCGCTGGGGCTTTTCACCGATCCGGTCCCGTTGCAATGCGGACAGCGATAGGTCGTACTGGACTGCAATGAAGGACGCAATCGCTGACGGGTCAGCTCGATCAGGCCGAACGAGCTCATCTTCAGCGCCCGGCTTCGGGCCCTGTCGGTCTTGAGTTCGTCACGAAACGCCTTTTCCACAGCCTGTTTATTTTTGGAATCGCGCATATCGATGAAATCGCAGACAATCAGCCCGCCCAAATCGCGCAGTTTCAATTGCCGCACAATCTCTTTAGCCGCTTCCAGGTTCAGTTTCAGGGCCATTTGCTCGGCATTGTCGGGCTTGCGGTACTTTCCGCTGTTGACGTCAATGGAAACCATCGCTTCGGTCTGTTCAATCACCAGCGAACCGCCGCTTTTTAATTCCACACGGCTGGATTGTATTTTTTCAATTTCACGTTCAATATTGTATTTATGAAACAGCGGCGTACGCTGGTCATAATACACCACCCGGTTTTTCAGTTTTGGCTGAACAATTGAAATGAAATCCTTGATTTGACGCGTAATCCCTTCGTTGTCGCAGATGATACTGGATACGCGGGAATCAAAAATATCACGCACGGTCCGCAGAACCATATCGGATTCCCGATACAGCTCCGTCGGGCTTTTTTCGTGGTCCAGGCGTTTGGTAATCGCATCCCACAAACGGCTTAAATACGACAAATCATTCTGCAATTCCCGCTTGGTTGCAGTAAGCGCCGCGGTGCGGATAATAATCCCCGCATTCTTGGGCAGACGCAGCGTCTTGGCCGCATCGCGCAGGCGATTGCGCTCTTCTTCGTTTTCGATTTTCTGCGATACGCCGATACTGTTCATCCAGGGCATCAGCACCATATATTTGCCCGGCAGCGACAAATACGTCGTCAGCGTAGGCCCCTTGGTATTGATACCCTCTTTTATCACCTGGACGATAATATCCTGTCCGCGCTTCAGGCATTTCTGGATCAGCGGCCGCTGAGTGATGCTTTTGCGTCGGCCGATGTTTTCTTCGGGCTCTTTCTGCCCCGAATAGTATCTGGGATGCAGATCGCTTAAATGCAGAAAGCCGTTCTTGGCAACGCCGAAATCAATAAACGCCGCCTGAATCGCCGACTCGATATTCAGCACTTTGGCTTTATAGATATTACCTACAAAGCTGGCCGTTCCGACCCGCTCGATATACAGCTCTTCCAGCACATTGTTGCAGACTACTGCAACACGGGACTCTTCGCCCTCACTGACATTAATTAGCATTTCTGTTGACATTGTTCTCCCTGTTGATTAGGCCATCCGTCTGATGACCATTCGATTTGGGTGCGGAGAACCGGTCGGCATAACTGACTGCGTTCCAGTCCCATCCACTTGATTAATTCTTCGACGCGAGCCGTTCCCTGTCCTGAAAAACGGCATCGCAGCCGCACATGTTGTTGATCCCAGTCCAGCCGCTGGAGGTACACGCTGATGTCCACGGTTCGTCCCGTTCGCTCATTGGGCCGGATACGAAGCATTTCAACGGCGCTGCCTGCCGACAGCATCCGACGGCACGCTTCGAGCCGCCGCTCAAGTCCGCCCGCCCAGGCGGATTCCGTCGGCTGGAATACATACAGAATACTCTCCGGATACCGTCGCTGACGGGCTTGAAAAACCTCCGCCCGGACCACCCGGCATCCCTCGGGAAGGTGCCGGTTAAGCTGGTCGGCAATGCCGTCAGGCGCACAAGAAAAAGAGGCTATCTGAGCTACGAGCATATCCTCATCTCCGTCAACGCCAACCGAGCGGGGCAAAGGAAGTGAGATCTTCGGGTGCGGATTGAATCCCTGTGAGAAAGCCGGCGTCATTCCGGCCCGTATCAGCGCACGGGCCCACATCGTCAGCGTCTCCTGCTGCGATAAATAACTCGGCCCCCCGGCCATTGAAAACAGTACTAATAAAGTTTGATTCGGCTGCATGACACATCCCGCCTCAAAAAACCGCCTTTACCGGCCTCCCGGCAGCGATTTACGAGGACTCCGAATATCATTCCTCTGCACGGTTCGACAGCGAACCGATGCGATTACATCTTAAAAAACGCCCGGGAGAATCTGACTTGCGGTATCCCGCAGCAAATTTTTAATCTGGCGCTGCGAATCCAGCGTTGCGACACGACGCGCAAGGATATTGCAGTCTTCGATATTAACCGAACGAATTATTTTTTTGATTTCCGGAATCATCGGCGATGCCAGCGACAGGGTACGAACCCCCATCCCCAGCAGCAGCATGATATATTCCGGGTCCGAAGCGACTTCGCCGCACACACTCAGTCCGATGCCTGCTTTGCCCGCATCATGAATCACGCTGCGCAAAATGCGGACAATGGCGGGCTCTGCGGCTGAAAACAGCGTCGAAACATGCTGATTGCTGCGGTCAACCGCAAGGGTATACTGAATCAAATCATTGGTACCGATGCTGAAAAAATCGCTCTCCGGCGCCAGGTGATTTGCCGTCAGCGCCGAACTGGGCGTTTCAATCATAATCCCCACCGGGATCCGGGCATTATACGGTACCGCAAACTCATCCAAATCTTCCATCACATCCCGCAGGATCATCTTGGCCTGGCGCAGTTCCTGCAGATTGGTAATCAGCGGGAACATCACGCGCACATCGCCCAGTACCGAAGCCCTCAGAATCGCACGAAGCTGCGTCTTGAACAGCCCGAGATTCTGAAGACAATACCGAATCGAACGCAGCCCGAGAACAGGGTTGGCTTCGGGATCCTGATGAATCGTATGAGGCATTTTATCGGCGCCCAGATCCATCGTTCGGATCACCACCGGCTGATGCGGAAAGACCTTTACCGCCTCAGCATAAGCCTGATAGTGATCCTCTTCGGTAGGCTCCGCCCCGCCGTAGAGATACAGAAATTCTGTGCGATACAAACCTATCCCCTCGCCGCCCTTGTCGCGGACCACGGCGGATTCTTCAGGGAATTCGATATTGCCCAGCAATTGAATCCTGACGCCGTCTTTGGTTTCAGCGGGTTTATCTCTGAGCTCATCGAGCTGATGCACAAACTGACTGACTTGCTGGGCGTAATTGCGGTATTGCTTGAGCGTCTCTTCATCCGGATCGATAACGACAACACCGCGATTGCCGTCGATAATGACCGTACTTTCGGAACTGACCGCCGAGGTCAAATCGCCCAGGGCAACCACCGCAGGCAGCCCCATCGTCTTGGAAATGATCGCCGTATGGCTGGTCCGCCCGCCCGCTTCGGTAGCAAAACCTTTAACAAATGTACGGTTAAAGCTGGCCGTCTGGGTCGGAGTCAGGTCGTGGGCTACAATGACAACCTCTTCGCGCAGGTGCTCGACATCCTCTTTGACCTTCCCCATCAGCTGCTTAAGCAGACGACGCTCGATATCATAGATATCCGCCGCTCGCTCACTGATATAGGGGTCGTCAATCCCCTCAAAGTGCGAGGCTATCTCGCGCAATATCGAGGAAACCGCGTATTCGGCAGTAACATGTTCTTTGTCGATAAAATCCGTAATCCGTTTACGGAATGATTTGTCGCGCATAAAACGCGTATGCACTGCGAAAATATCTTTGATTTTGCTTTCTTCGAGGGACTTGTTCTCCGTCAGGTCCGCCAACTCACGGATGGCCGAGGCAAACGCTTTGCGGACACGCAGGATTTCTTTGCCGCGCTGAGAATTCAGAATGCTGCGGCGCGGAATGCGATAGTCTGTCGAATCGACGACTACGCATCGCGCAATCGCCACACCCGGCGAAACTCCGATTCCTTTCCTGATTTCCATAATTGACAGTTAATCCTTGCGAGCCTGTGCGAAAGGTTTGGCAGGAGGCTCATCGAATAATCGCTCTTCAACCAGCTTGCGAATCTCATCCAGAGCTTCCTGGGCATCCTGGCCGGTAGCGCGAAACGTTAATTTGTTGCCGTAGGTTGTCAGCATCTTCATCATCTGCATGATGCTCTTGGCGTCGGCGGAATCCTTGTCATTGCTGACAGTAATCTCCGACTTGTACGCACCGGCCAGCTCCACAATCTGCAGCGCAGGCCGCATATGCAGCCCCTGGGCATTGCGTATCTCAACTTCTATTTGATGCGATGACTGACTCACCACGTATTACCTCATTATCTTGAACTATTCCATCCCGCTTCCATCTGCATCCGAGATGATTTCCTGAATCTCTTCGGCAGTCTGGGCCTGGCGCAGAAACCGGCGAAAATCGTCTTTTTGGAGATTTTTGAACACCGTTTCCATCGCCTGAAGATGCTTATCCGGGTTCCCTTCCGGGCTGATCAGCAGGATAATACTATAAACCGGCTGTTTATCCAGAGAAACAAAATCGATACCCTCGGCCGAACAGCCGACAGCTGCTATCGGTTCATTAACGGCTTTCGACTTCATATGCGGCACTGCCACGCCTTTGCCGATGCCGGTGCTGGCTTCATTCTCGCGTTTGATGACAGCCTTGGCAATCGCATCCAGGGACTCTTTGGGCACTTTCCCATTTTTTCCGAGAACCTGAATAAGCTCTTTAATCACATCGTCACGCTGCTTGGACTTTACACGCGCCACAATGGCGTCTTTACATACGATATCCGAAAGCTTCATTGCTACTCCCGATACAGATAGGGTTTTCTACTCATTATATAAAACTGCATCGGCTCTATGCGCACTTGCCGGGCAAATGCGTTCTAAAGCCGATTGCTTAATCTCTCTAAGACCAACCCTGCCTACTACAAGATGGGTTGATCAATCGCTACGTGCTTGTTATCACGCTGTTTTTCTTTGATTTTCTTAAGTTGCCGTTCCAGTTTATGGACGGCCATATCAATGCAGGTATAAACATCTGGACCGGTCTCTTTAGCGACAACATCGCCGAAATGTTCTGCCCGCCCCACCACTTCTACAACAGGCAAACTGCCCCCACTGGCATCAACAACCACTTCCACATGCGACAGCTGATCAAAAAAACGAGGCAACTTGTCAATTTTTTCCTTGGCGTGAGCCCGAATCGCATCTGTAATATCAATGTGCTTCCCAATAATTGTAAATAACATAGTTGTTACCTCCTGATCAAATTGTTCATCTCTGTGACCACAGTTAACTTTTCAATATTTTTTCTCTTTTTTATACTGGTCGCTTTTGCGTCAGGTTCTTCGCAAGGCAAACTATTTACAAACCAAATAGTTATACCAAATTACAATGTAGTCCATTTACCCTTTTCCGTCAATAGAAAACCGGTCATGAAAGTCTTTTGGCAGATGTTTTCCGGCCAAATACACACCCAGCCCCGGCAGGGACGCTATAATCCATACCACACGCTGAAACAGAGCCAAAGCCGCCGCCGCTTCGCCGGAAGCCCCGCCAAAGTGCATCAGCAGATAAATGATTCCGCCCTCAACCACCCCGATACCGGCAACACTGATGGGTATCGCTCCAGCAACCCACGTTAAGGGGAAGACCACAAAAAAAACGCTTAATTCCGCCGTGATATTCATCTCCCGCCCCAAAACCCACATCGAAAAGATGACCATCGACTGCAGAAAGAATGTTATCAGCATCATTCCAGGGACAATCAAGGGCTTTTTAATGATGACCATCGCCGCTTCGATGCTATGCCGAAAAGCATTGTGAATATGCCGCAATACCCTATCAATAATAGGTTTAAGTTTTCTTCGGCAGGCCGGCTGAAGCACAACTAAAACCCCCAGAATAAACAATACCAGAAAAGCTATTAATATAGCCGTTTTATATCTTGTAACTCCATCAAAG
>JBHJNC010000179.1:0-2381 GCA_048497675.1 Gimesia maris | reverse complement strand
TGCTTGGTCGTCGGCGCACGGCCCATCGTCAGCAGCTGCAGGCGGCAAGCCCAGTGCCCGAAATTCGGAAAACTGACAACCACTTTTTTACCGATTCGCATCATTTCTTTAATAATCTTTTCCGGGTCGCGCAGCGTCTGAAGCGTTTGTGAGACCACCACATAATCAAAACTGTCGGTGGGAAATTGCGACAATCCCCGCTCGATATCGCGATGAATAACCGACAGCCCGCGCTGAGCACAATGCACGACCAGCTCTTCATCCAATTCGATACCGACCACTCGCACATTCTTATCCGAAATCAGCTGGGTAATCAGTTCGCCGTCGCCGCAGCCTAAATCCAGAACCCGGCTGTTCGGCTTGATAATCTTGTCTATCAGCTCATAATCCACACGAACACGTTTGACCCGCTCTGAGGTCTTCAGCTGCTTGGCTGCCGCCCTGGTCTGCAAAGCGCATTTGCCCGTTCGCACCCAATTCAACGTCGATTCCAGAAAAGCCGCAATCATCTTCTCCTGGGAAGGACAATCCAGCAAAAACGCATCATGGCCGTAAGGGGAATAGATATTGCAGTATGTCACATCCTTGCCTTCGGCCAGCAGCGCATCGACAATTTCTTCAGATTGTGCCGGGGTAAACAGCCAGTCGCTCGAAAAACTAATCACCAGAAATCGGCTCTGAACTCGGGTAAACGCATTCCGCAGGGAACCGTATTCACGCGTCAGATCGAAGTAGTCCATCGCCTTGGTAATATACAGATAACTGTTCGCGTCGAAACGCTCAACGAATGTCTGCCCCTGGTAGTCTAAATAAGTCTCAACGGCAAATTCAGAATTGAAATCATATTTATATTTTTCCGCACTCCGAAGCTGACGGCCGAATTTTTCGCGCATCGCCTGTTCGGACAAATATGTAATATGTCCGATCATCCGTGCAATCGCCAATCCCCGATCCGGGCCTTTGGGAGCAGAATGATACTGACCGTTGTTAAAATTCGGATCCCCCAGAATCGCGTTGCGTCCAACGCCGTCAAACGCGATAGACTGAGCATTGAGTCGCGTCGTCGATGCGATGCAGATAATCCCTGCGATATAATCCGGATAGGCTATCGACCACTGGAGCACCTGCATCCCGCCCATCGAACCGCCAATCACCGCCAGCAGCCTCGGGATGCCCAGCTTGTCAAGCAGCAGCTTTTGAACATTCACGGCATCTTCGATCGTAAAGATCGGGAAATCCAAGCCATAGGGCTTGCCCGTTGCCGGATTTGTATCTGCCGGCCCGGTCGTCCCGGAGCAGCCGCCAAGAATATTGGAGCAAATGACAAAGTATTTATTGGTATCAATCGGCTTGCCGGGGCCAACCATTGCATCCCACCAGCCGGGCTTGCGATCTTCGGGCTTGTTGTAACCGGCCACATGGGCATTGCCGGACAAGGCATGGCAGATATAAATCGCATTATCCTTGTTCTCATTTAGCTGCCCATACGTTTCGTATGCCACATCAATCGGGCCAAGAGTCTTGCCGCACTGCAATTGCAGCGGCGCATCGACTTCGATAACGCGAATCCTTTGCGTTTCGACCAGTCCCACCGAATTTGTATTGAATGCCTCTGTCATTTGTTGGCCTCAATTATTGAGTTCTCCAAATTATACAGGATATTCGGGACATTGTAAAGCCTTAATAAAAGCCTCTAAAGTCCATATCGCCACAACGAGATGTTTTTCCTTAACCAGCATCCCGCTTTGGCCGATACATTACATTAGGCTGGAGAACGGCCATGGAAGTCCGATAAAACACAAGCAGAAATGATTGATTAGAATTTAACAGGAGTAGCACAATGGCAATGATGGAATGGCAGGATAAATTTTCAGTCGGTGTAACGGCAATGGATTTGCAGCACAAACAATTAGTCGCGATGGTGAATCAGGTGTATGAAGCCATGCGGACCGGCAAAGGAGAGCTGGCGGCCAAAACCCTCTTGCCATATCTGGCACAATATACCCGTTCCCATTTTAACGCCGAAGAAAAACTGATGCATGAAGTCGACTATCCGCAAATCGCCGCGCACCAGGCTGAACATTTCAACCTTGCCCAGCAGGTCAGCGACTTGCTTGAAAAGGTTAAAGCCGGAAAGATGGTTGCCACGGTCAGTATCGCGACATTCTTGAAAGACTGGCTGACTTCCCACATCCTGGGCTGTGATATGCAGTATGCCAAATTCATTGCCAGCCGCCAGCTTGTCGGTGCCGCACACGACTAAAAGCATACGCTTTCTGCACCAGATAGATACGATTTCCTTAGAAGATATTTTATCCTCGCGCAGGCGGGTGTGGGAATCCAGTTCTTGTTTGAAGTACAGCATTTATGCTGACTACTCT
>JBHJNC010000178.1:0-5708 GCA_048497675.1 Gimesia maris | reverse complement strand
AATTCAGATTTTAAATCGCGGTCTATTATCATACTGGCATGATATCACAATTCGGAGACAATTCAAGTTTAAAAATTGAAACATCGCAAAAATAATGGTGTATTTGAGATATACAATAGTCATAAAAAGAGTATAGATATGCCATATCCATTTATTCTGAAAGCACTTAAGATTAATCCTGAAAACCTTTATTTTTCCGCAGCGCGTTTGGCGACGGTTTCTTTGACCCAGCAGAAGATGGTCGGGACAATCAGTAAATCCACCAATGACAGGGTCATTCCGCCGAAGGAGGGGATCGCCATCGGTACCATAATATCCGACCCGCGCCCAATCGATGTTAGGACCGGCAGCAGGGCCAGAATCGTCGTCGCACTGGTCATCAGCGCAGGCCTTACCCGGCGGGATGCTCCGATAATGGTTTCCCGGCGGATGGCTTCGATGGTTGTTGGCTTTTCGGAGCTAAACCGCTCTTTCAGATAGGTCATCATCAGCACCCCGTCATCGGAGGCTACGCCGAACAGCGCCAAAAATCCAACCCAGACCGCGACACTTAAATTATAGGCTTGAATATTGAACAATTCCCGCAGTGAGACGCCGAACAAAGACACGTCCAGAAACCACGGCTGCTGGTAGAACCACATCCAGACAAACCCGCCTGACCAGGCCGTCAGCACGGTGGTGAAGACCACGCACGACCAGCCGAAGCTTTCGAACTGCAAATACAGAATGACAAAGATAATCGCCAGCACAATCGGGATGACAAACATCAGCGTCTTTTGGGCGTGAACCTGATTTTCCCAGGTGCCGGAAAATGTGTAGCTTACTCCCGCCGGCAGGGTCAGTGTACCGTCTTTTATTTTCGCATCGAGAAAGCGACTGCATTCCTGCACGACATCCACTTCGGCAGTGCCGGGTTTCTTGTCGAACAGGACGTAGCTGGTCAGAAATGTATCTTCGCTTTTAATCATCTGCGGGCCGGGCTTGTATTCGAGTGTTACAAGCTGGCCAAGCGGAATCTGCGCGCCGCCGTTCATTGTCGGGACTAAAATTTTGTTCAGACTTTCGACCTGGTCGCGCAGCTCGCGCAGATAGCGGACACGCACCGGATAGCGTTCACGTCCTTCGACAGTGGTGGTGATGGGCTTGCCGCCGATAGCGATTTCGATGGTATTCTGGACATCATCAACGCGCAGTCCATAGCGGGCGATTGCCGCCCGGTCGATGCGTAATTCAATATAGGGCTGTGCGACAATGCGATCGGCAATGACCGCGGCCGGTTCAACGGAGGGTACTTGTTTGAGCTGCGTTTCCAGCAGCAGCCCGGCTTTTTCAATGGCTTCCAGCGAGGGGCCTTTGACCTTGATTCCCATCGGCGCCCGCATGCCCGTCTGGAGCATCACGATACGGGTTTCAATCGGCTGCAGCAGGGGTGCGCTGGTCACGCCCGGAAGCTGGGCAACCCGTACAATCTCATTCCATAAATCATGCGGGGTTTCGAATCCTTCTCGCCATTGTCGAATGACGTTGCCTTGATCATCCAGAACCATTCGCCCGTCTTTGTCGGTTTTGTATTTGGGCTTATAATTGATGACTGTTTCAAACATCGACAGCGGCGCCGGGTCGAGGGCGCTTTCCACACGGCCGATTTTGCCGACGACCGAATCAATTTCGGGTATCGAGGCAATCGCCGCGTCGATGGTGCTGAGCATCTGGGTCGCTTCGGCAATCGAGGCGTGCGGCATCGTTGTCGGCATATACAGAAAAGACCCCTCGTCCAGCGAGGGCATAAATTCCTTGCCCATCCGCGACCAGACGACAAAGCCGCTGATGACCATGATTGTTGGGAAAGTCAGAAACAGCGCCTTATGCCGCAGACACCAATTGAGCATATTCTCATAAAAGCGGATAATCAGAATAAATGACCCGATAATAACACCGACAATCACAACCACCCAAATCAGATTGAGAATCAGTCCGGCATCCAGTCCAATCGGCATCCAATCGTGGGTCAGCAGGATGACCAGGATAATCAGCAGCAGATAATCCATCCAGTTGCGACGGTGTTTTTTGCCGTCGGCAGCCCGTGTCGAAGTTATATGGCCCTTACGGAAAAAGTAATACGCCAGCGGCGGGACAACCAGCACTGCCAGAAATACTGATGAGGTCAGCGCCAGCGTTTTGGTATAGGCCAGCGGCTTAAAGAGTTTGCCCTCGGCGCCGGTCATCGCAAACACCGGTAAGAAGCTGATAACCGTTGTGGAAATGGCGGTAATGACGGAGGAGGCGACTTCGCGCGAGGCATCAAAGACCAGACGCAGACGATTTTTCTGCGGATAGCGTTCCAGATGCTGGATGATATTTTCGCAGATGACAATGCCCATATCGGAAATCTCGCCGATAGCGATGGCGATGCCGGATAGAGCCACGATATTGGCCGCTACGCCGAAGAGTTTCATCCCGACAAAAGTGATTAACACCGCCATCGGCATCAGCGCTGCGATAATTACCGAACTGCGGAAGTTCCGCAGCAGCAGGATAATCACAATGGCGGTGATGATAATCTGCTCATAAATCGCGGCATTCAGCGTGCCGAGCGTTTCATAAATCAGACCCGTGCGGTCATAAAACGGTACAATGGTAATCCGGCTGACCGTGCCGTCGGGCAATGTCTTTTGGGGCAGCGATGGGGCGATTTCGGCGATTTTGGCTTTAACGTGTTTGATTGCCGCCAGCGGATTTTCACCAAAGCGGACGACGACCACGCCGCCGACGGCTTCGGCTCCGGCTTTGTCTAATACGCCGGTTCGCAGGGCGGGGCCGAGTGTGACATGGGCGATATTGCGGATATGGATAGGAATATTATCCTGAACCTTAACAACAATCTGCTCGATGTCTTCTATGGATTTAATGAACCCCAGTCCGCGGACCAGATAATCGACGCGGTTGATTTCAATCGTCCTGGCGCCGACATCGCGGTTGGATTCCATCACGGCGGCAAAGACATCATTCAGCGAGATATTGGCCGCGGCCATCGCATCCGGGTCCACATCGATCTGATATTCGCGGACAAAGCCGCCGACGGAGGCGACTTCTGCCACGCCGGCTGCCGACTGCAAAGCAAATCGCACGGTCCAGTCCTGAATCGAACGCAGTTCATCCAAGTCCCAGCCGCCAGTGGGATTGCCCTTTTCATCGCGGCCTTCGAGCGTGTACCAATAGACCTGCCCCATGGCTGTTGCATCAGGGCCAAGGCGGGGGGTAACGCCATCCGGCAGCGTCCCTTCGGGCAGGGAACTGAGGCGTTCGAGGATTTTCTGACGGGTCAGGTTAAACGGCACGGAATCATCAAAAATGACATAGACGCTCGAAAACCCGAACATCGAGGTGCTGCGGACGGTTTTAACGCCGGCCAGCCCCAGCAGTTGTGTGGTTAATGGATAGGTAACCTGGTCTTCGATATCCTGCGGGCTGCGTCCGGGCCAGTCGGTAAAGACAATCTGCTGATTTTCGCCGATATCGGGAATGGCATCGACGGCGATAGGAAACCGCGGCAGCCAGTCGGTCTGCCAATCAAACGGCGCAAAGACCACACCTGCCAGCAAAATACCCAGCAGGCACAGCATAATCACAAAGCGGTTATTCAGGCAGAATTCCAGTACGTTGGATAAAAAGCCGCCCGATTCATTCTCATTCGGTGTCAAACGTTCTGTCATAGGGTGCCCTTACAATCACAAATTGATTTACTGCTTAAATTGGGGCAGGTCTTTGATATATTTTTCCGGATCTTTGTTAAATGTGTCGATACAGGCTGGACAGCAGAAATAGACTTTTCTGCCCTTGTATTCTACAAAGTATTCTTTATCGATGGGTTTGCCCATAATCGGACAGATGGTCTGCTCAGTTGCGGCGGCTACGGCCTTTTCTGCCGCTTCCGTGCCTTCGGCAACAGTCTTTTCAGCCTGTTCGGTCATTTTGGGCACCTCAGGGACCGGTTTTGTTTCAGGTTCTTTCTTACATCCTTCTAAAAGGGCCAGTCCAGCAATTGCGACGATTGCGATAATCCATAGTCTTTTCATAGTTTTTCCCTTTCCATTGTATGTTAGTTTTTCGATTCTTTAAACTGCGGCAATTTGGGCAGATATTTTTGAGGGTCTTTATTGAATTCGTCAATACAGCCCGGGCAGCAGAAATAAACACGCTTGCCCTGGTAGTCGGTGAAGACTTCTTTATCAATCACTCTGCCCATCACAGGGCAGATGGTCTGCTCAAGGGCAGAGGTTTCCGCATCGATATTGCGGGTCATCATCGACGGGGCGGCTTGAATTTGCGCGGCCGAGTCTATTTTGAAAGCGCCGTTGGTGACGACTTCTTCGCCTTCCATCAGGCCGGATTCGACAATGTAGTAATCTCCGGCCTTGGGGCCCAGTGTTACCTCGCGCCCGATAAAGGCGGGATTTTTTGCATCGCCGGCTTTGACATAAACGACGGCTTTGTTCAGTTTGCGGCCGGTAATCAGTGGTGCAGAAGCGGGGATAACCAGCGGGGCTTCGGCAGGCTTCGAGGCAGTTTGATAACCAAGTTGTTCGGCTTTGACCAATGCCATGCCGCAAATATCGCATTTGCCTTCGGTGTCTTTGATAATTTCACCATGCATCGGGCAGATGTATTTGCCGGCCAAAGACATATCCATCACCTTGCCATCCTGGGTAAGCTGTGCATCGATATAAGCTCTTACAAATAAGCCGGGTTTGAGCAAACCCTCCGAATTATCCACCACCGCGCGAACCGCCGCTGTACGGGTCATCTCATTGAGGGTTGGACTGATGAAGCTGACTGTGCCGGTAAAGGTCTTGCCTGCGATGGATTCAACGGTAAATTCCACTTTCTGACCGAAACGAAGCCAGTTCAAGTCGGATTCGTAAGCTTCCAGCATCAGCCAGAGCTTGGATAAATCCGCGATCATATAAATCGGCATTCCCGTCTCGACATACATCCCTTCGGTGGTCATTTTCTCGATGACAACGCCTCCGAGCGGGGCATTGATGGTCAGGTGGTCGAGGGTTGTGCCGGACGATTCGATTTGTTTGATTTGGTCTTCGGTAACGCCCAAAAGACGCAGTTTTTCACGGGCAGCCTTCAGGGTGCCCTCGACAGAGCGGCGTATCAGGTCGGATGAGGATTGCCCTACGGTTTGTGTGGATTTAAGGGCCTCAAGCAGTTCGGTCTGAGCAGAGATTAACTCAGGACTATACAATTCAACCATGTGATCACCTTTACGGACAGGCATACCCGTATAATCCACAAACAGTCGGTCGATACGGCCGGAGGTCCAGGCGGTAATGGATTTGACCTGCGTTTGATCGTAGTCCAGTTTACCGATGAGTTTAAGCTGGGTGGAGACATACTTTCTCTGGACAGGGGATGTCTGGATTTTCATCAGCTTAACTGTTTCCGGAGTAAACTCGATAGTTCCAGCGGTTTTGGATGCGGTGCCTCCGATAGGGATTAAATCCATACCACACAAGGGGCATTTGCCGGGCTTGGGCTGCTGAATCTGGGGGTGCATTGAACAGGTCCAGATGGTTGGCTTTGTTTCGCTCTGGCTGACATTTTGGGTTTGAATTGGGTTCGTTTTGAAACCGCGAATCAGATAACCTAAGGCAAAGACCGCAATTATCAGTATCAAAAGGCCGGTTTTGATTTTGCCG
>JBHJNC010000177.1:0-16041 GCA_048497675.1 Gimesia maris | reverse complement strand
AGTCGTTAGTGAATAGTTGTGGAATGCCTGTGAGGGGGAAGAAGTGAATAGGCGTTAGTGAATAGTTGTGGAATGCCTGCGAGGTGAAGAAAAATCTCATATTTACAATTTGAGATTGCAGAATTCTCTGCTGTGCGGGCTGATTTAATAGGGAACCACCGCCAAACATAGTTTGACGGTGGCACAAGATTAAAAATAGCTGGATTTCGGCACCCGCCTGCGCGAGTGCAGGCACTTGGCGGGAATGACAATACGGAATGCCTGCGGCAGGGGAAGAAGTGAATAGTGATTAGTCGTTAGTGAAGCCGCAAGCGGCAGGGAAAGATTGCCAAGCTGAAGCCTGGATGCTGAACGGCAAACAAAACAGGACCGGCGGAAAACCGCCGGTCCTGCTGGCTATAATGAGCTCGTATATGAGCTTGAGGAGAACTATACGCCTTCTTTGGCTCGGCGAATCAGTTCAGCCGCCGAGCAATCCCGTTTGGTGGTGTAGCCTTTCAGCGGGATAATGTGCTCATTGATGGTGTCGAGGAAGTCCGACGGATACGGGAAGAACGCATCTTCGATTTCATCCGGCGGGGTAATCCAGTTGTGGGCGCCCAGGACGGCCGGCGGGGCGTCGAGTTCGTCGAAGGCCAGCTGCGTGATGGTTGAGGCCATGGTGTGCAGGAAGCTGCCGCGCTCGCAGGCATCGGAGGCCAGGAGAATCTTGCGGGTCTTTTTGACGGATTCGAGCACCATCGTGTAATCGAACGGCACGAGGGTGCGGGCATCAATGATTTCGCAGCTAATGCCGTATTTCTGCTCCAGTTCTTTGGCGGCATCCAGAGCGCGGTAGAGCGTCGCCCCGACGGTCAGGATGGTCAGGTCTTTGCCGGTCTTGCGGATGGCGGGCTGGCCGAAGGGGACTTCGTAACGGCCGGTCGGAATGCCGCCGGGGTTGAATTCTTCGGCGATACCGTACAGACGCTGGGATTCGAAGAAGATGACCGGGTCAGTGCCGGTTAAGGCGTTGTACATCAGGCCTTTGGCATCATAGGGCGTTGCGGGGAAGGCGATTTTCAGGCCCGGCAGGTGGGCGCAGATGGCTGTCCAGTCCTGGCTGTGCTGGGCACCGTATTTGCTGCCGACGGAGACGCGAAGCACAACAGGCATTTTCAGCAGGCCGCCGGACATTGACTGCCATTTGCAAAGCTGGTTGAAGATTTCGTCGCCGGCACGGCCGAGGAAATCGCAGTACATCAGCTCAACCAACGGCCGTCCGCCTTCAAGGGCGTAGCCGACGGCGGTGCCGACAATAGCGCCTTCGGCGATGGGTGAATTGAACAGCCGGTGGTAGGGCAGGGCTTCGGTTAAGCCGCGATAGACGGCAAACGCACCGCCCCAGTCGCGGTTTTCTTCACCGTAGGCAACCAGCGTCGGGTCGACATAGAACTGGTCGAGGATGGCTTCGAAGATTGCATCGCGGAAGCCGACGCAGCGGGCGTCTTTGAGCCGCTGGCCTTTTTCGTCGAACGCCGAACGGCTGCGGGAAGCCAGGGCGATCACGCGCGGGTTTTCTTCCTTCGTCATCAGGACATCGGGTTTACGGCCCGGATCCATGGATTCAATTTTCTGTCCCGAATACAGGGTTTTCTCGAGCAGGTTGTTTTTCTTTTTGAGTTCGGCACGCGGCGAGATGGACAAATCCACCGCTTTTTTGCAGGCTTTGTAGGCGAGGTCTTCGGCATATTTGCGAATCTGCTCGATTTTGGATTCGTCGCAAACTTTAGCTTCGAGGAGCTGCTTGGCGAATGTGAGGGTGACATCGTGCTCCTGCCAGGCTTCGACTTCGCTCTTTTCGCGGTAGCTGTTCTGGTCTGAGGGAGAATGGCCGCTGTACCGATAGGTAATGGTGTCGAGCAGGACCGGGCCGTCGCCTTTGGCGAGGATTTCTTTCTTGCGGAGGATGGCATCGGCCACAGCCAGCGGATTGTAGCCATCGACGCGTTCGGCGTGCATCTGTTCGGGATTGATGCCGGCGCCGATACGGGCGAGCATACCAAAGCCCATCGTTTCGCCTTCGGGCTGGCCGCCCATGCCGTAGAAGTTGTTGTAGAAGTTTAGAATCAGGGGCAGACCGCCGCGATGGGCTTCGTCCCAGAGCTTTTTGAATTGATCCATTGTGGCAAAGCACAGACCTTCCCAGACCGGGCCGCAGGCGGAGGAGGCATCGCCGATATTGCCGATGACGATGCCGGGTTTGAGGTTGACCTTTTTAAAGAGGGCCGCACCGACGGAGATGTCGCCGGAACCGCCGACGATGGCGTTGTTGGGATAGACGCCGAAAGGCGGGAAGAAAGCGTGCATCGAGCCGCCCATGCCTTTGTTGAGACCGGCTTCTCTGCCGAAAACTTCGGCCAGCGTACCATAAATCAGGAAATCGGTGGCGAGGTCTTTGACGGAGCCGGAAGCATCCTTTTCGACGATTTTCAAGCATTCGCCGTTGAAGTAGCTGCTCATAATCTGCATCAGGCTCTTGTCGTCGAGTTTATGGATGGCTGACAGGCTCTTGGCAAGGATTTCGCCGTGGCTGCGGTGGCTGCCGTAGATATGGTCGTCGATGCCGAGGTGATAGGCCTGGCCGACGGCGGAGGCTTCCTGGCCGATGGACAGGTGTGCCGGGCCGTTGTGCATGTATTCGATGCCCATAAACGAGCCGCGCAGCTTGATTTCGTTGAGCATGGTTTCAAAGGTACGAATGATGACCATATCGCGCTGGATACGAATCATATCGTCTTTGGAGTACCGCTTCAGTTCATCCTTGATGGATTTATTGTATTGGTTGACGGGTATCGATTTGAATTCGATACTGCCGGCTTTACGTGCTTGTTCGGGCTTAACAAATTGACATTTGGGCATTGCTACACTCCTGGGTTTATCGATTATACATTCTGATTATTGTTTTCATTCGGAAATACAACGCTGATGCTGTGTTCGCTAAAGAACTTCTGCCATTCGGAAGAAGGCTGTTTTTCTGTAATGATTGTCGAAATACGGGTAAAGTCTGTGGTTTTGTAAAGCGAAGGATGGTCGAATTTGCTGCTGTCGGCCAGCAGGATGCACTCGCGTGCATTGCGGGCGGCTAAAGTGAAAATGTAGGCGCTGTCGATATCGACGGAGGTCAGGCCGGTATCCATCCCGATGCCGTCGGTGCCGAGAAAGGCTCGGTAGCCGCGAAGACGTTCCAAGACTTCGAAGGCGATCGGGCCAACGGTGTCCATGCGTTCGGGGCGATATTGGCCGCCAAGCAGCAGGACGTTGACGCCGGGGGCCTGCAGTTCCTGGGCGGTACGCACGGAATTAACGATGACCGACAGGCTGCGTTTGCTGCGCAGGAATGCGGTCATTTCAAAACAGGTTGTGCCTGAGTCCAGAAAGAGCTGTTCTCCGTCGGAAATCAGTTCACAAGCCAGTTTGGCGATGATGCGTTTGGCGGCGATGTTGCGTAATGACTTGGAGATAAACGAATAGTCTGAGGATTTGACGACGGAGGCGCCTCCGTGGGTCAGTTCCAAGAGGCCTTCGGCGGCGATGGAGTGCAAATCTCTCCGAATCGTTGCCTCCGAGACTTCTAACTGCTCAGCGACTTGACGGACCAAGACATGCCCAGTCTGGTACGCCTGAGTTAGTATGAAATCTCTTCTTTGCTGGTTTGTTGTCGCCATAAGTTCTAAAGAAAAACAAATTTGACCAAGCTATAATGGCATTAAATCAAAAATAATCAAAAAAGCAACATAAATTTGCAAAAATTTGTTTGATTTATGAAATTATTTGTTGTATTTATGACTTTATAGAAATAAAAAATCTATGTGGAGATATGTATGCATATTATAAAATACCCCGAGAAGGGGCGTTTTTCGCCTAAGGGAGTGGTTTCCTTATGGCGTAAAAAAGAGAAAGATAGTATAAAAAAAGGTGAGGTGTTGCTGGAAATTGAAGCTTCCGGCGAGACATTGGAAGTTGAATCGTCGGTTGAAGGGTCTTTACTCACCATTTTGGAGAGTGCGGGTCGGGTGGTTAAGGCCGGTCAGCGTTTGGCAGTGCTCGGCAAACCCGGTGATGATATTTCCAAGTTTGTGGCCGTACCAAGTGCAGATAAAACCACCGAATCACAGGCTGCCAAACCAGAGGTTTCCGTCCAAGCTCCTGTTCACCCCCAAAAAGCTGTCGAAAGCAAGAAAGAGGCCGTTATGACATCGCCCAATACCAATTCAGGTCAAGTTGTTCCCATTTTAATGCCGCAAGCCGGCCAGAGTATGGAAGAAGGGACGATTTTGTCCTGGAAAGTCAAAGAAGGCGACCGTATCGAGGTTGGCCAAATCATTATGGAAATCGAAACTGATAAAGCGACGATGGAAGTCGAAGCGGTTGACGCCGGCCGGGTTGCCAAGATTGTCGCTCAGGCCGGGACCGTTGTGCCGGTTAAGGTGCCGGTTGCTTATCTGGCGGAAGAAGGCGTTGCAATCGAAGGACAGGCGGCCGCAGCCCCAGCTTCGGCTCCGGCAGCTGCATCCTCGCCCAAAGCCGCCGCGGCAGTCAGTGGGGCAGGTGTTACTCCTGTTTTAATGCCGCAGGCAGGGCAGAGTATGGAAGAAGGGACGATTTTGTCCTGGAAAGTCAAAGAAGGCGACCGTATCGAGGTTGGCCAAATCATTATGGAGATTGAAACCGATAAAGCGACGATGGAAGTCGAAGCGGTTGACGCCGGCCGGGTTGCCAAGATTGTCGCTCAGGCCGGGACCGTTGTGCCGGTTAAGGTGCCGGTTGCTTATCTGGCGGAAGAAGGTGTTGATATCAATGCCTATGCGGCATCTTTGGGGACGGCGCCTGCTGAATCATCTAAGCCGGCCGTTCAGGCTCCGGCTGCTGCGAAAAGTGCAGCTCCTGCTGTGGTCAAGACCGCCGCTTCAGTCAGTGACTCAGGCCGGGTTAAGGCTTCGCCTGCGGCCCGCAAAGCGGCTGAGGCAAAAGGCATCAGCCTGGCCTCAATCGGAACGGGTTCCGGTCCGGGTGGTCGGATACTCTTTTCGGATATTGAACAGGCACAAGCTGTACCGACAGAGGAAGTTGTTCGTCCTCTGACTGGGATGCGAAAGGCGATTGCCAGGAATCTGAGCCATTCCAAGCAGACAATCCCGCATTTTTACCTGACGGTTACGGTCAACGCGACGGCGTTGTTTGATACCTATCGCAAGACCAAAGAGCAATTTAAATGCAGTGTGAATGATTTTGTGGTGCGGGCGTGTGCGAAGGCCGTTCGGCAGTATCCTGCGTTCCGCAGTCAGTTCCAGCCGACAGGCATTATTGAGAAACCGTCGGTGAATATCGGGATTGCCGTGAGCATCGAAGACGGCTTAACAGTGCCGGTGCTGCTGAATGCGGACCGGATGAATCTGCAGCAGCTTTCTGAAAAAACACGCCAGATTGCCGAAGCAGCACGCAAAGGCAAGATTGAAGGATTGGGGCAGGGGGTCTTTACGATTACCAACCTTGGGATGTTCGGCGTCGAATCTTTCCAGGCGATCGTCAATCCTCCGGAATCGGGAATCCTGGCGGTTGGCGCTATTCGTGAAGGCGTGATTGTCGAGAACGGGGCGATGCGTGCAGGACGTCTGATGTCAATGACGCTCAGTGCCGATCACCGTGTTGTCGATGGAGCACTGGGAGCTCAATTCATGCAGACTCTCAGGGATCTGCTGGAAAAACCGGAACAGCTTGTTCAATAGATAGCACTTCATTCTAAGCCCTAAATGATAAACAAGGTCAAATAGGGAAAATCAAGAAGAGTGTAAACAAAACTGATTTTCGTTTCACTATTTTTGGATTTTGATAGAATACTCGCTCAAATGCGATGCGAAATAGAAAAGAGGAATTTGTCATGGCAGAACATTTTCAGATAGCGGTACTTGGCGGCGGGCCCGGCGGCTATGTTGCAGCGTTAAAGGCGGCCCAGATGGGCGCGAAAACGGCGATTGTAGAAAAGCATCATTTGGGCGGGACGTGCCTGAATTACGGCTGCATCCCTTCGAAAGCCTTGCTGGCTTCGGCGGATTTGATGCATCGCATCAAAGGCGCCACTTCTCTGGGTGTTAGTGTCAGCGGTGCGGTCGGGTTTGACTGGCCTGCGATACAGTCGCGCAAAGATAAAGTTCTGATCAAGCTGCGCGGGGGCATCAAAGGCCTGCTGACCAGCCGCAAGGTTACCCAATACAGCGGTAAGGCGGTTTTGGATGGGCCGGGTAAAGTGAATGTGACGGATGATAAAGGCCAGGTCAGCTCATTTACTGCGGATAAAATTATACTGGCCGTTGGTTCGATTCCGGCCCGCATTCCCGGCTGGCCGACCGATCCGGAGAAGGTGTGTACATCCGACGAGGCACTGCATTGGAAACAGCTGCCCAAACGGCTGCTGATTGTCGGCGGCGGCGTGATTGGATGCGAGTTTGCGTGCATGATGCATGAGTACGGCGTTGAGGTTACCATCGTTGAATTGATGGACGGATTGCTGCCGGAGATGGAAAGCTCGCTGGGAGCGGCTCTGGCGGGCGTGTTTACCAAACGCGGGATGAAAATTCATACCGGTGTGAAGGTGGAAAGTCTTGCTGTGAAAGGCGATTGTGTTGAAGCGGTGATTTCGGGCAATCAGACGCTGCAGGTGGATAAGGTTCTTGTTGCGACCGGCCGTCGGCCTAATACACAGGATATTGGTTTGGAAAGCGTCGGGATTACGACCGACCGCGGCTTTATTCGTGTCAATGACAGGATGGAAACGGCAGTTAAAAATTATTACTGCATTGGCGATGCCAACGGACGCTGCCTGCTGGCGCATGCGGCCAGCGCTCATGGGGAAGTGGCGGTTGAAAACGCGATGGGACACCACAAGGAACTGACGCTGCCGGTGCCGGGTGCAGTTTATACCTTCCCGGAGATTGCCTCCGTTGGCATTACCAGCAAACAGGCCGCTCAGCAAGGGATTCCTGTTCGGATTGGTGAATTCCCACTCGGATTTTTGGGCAAAGCCATGGCTGTTGGCGAAGAATTCGGC
Organism: Gimesia maris; assembly: GCA_048497675.1. Classification (GTDB taxonomy): domain Bacteria; phylum Planctomycetota; class Phycisphaerae; order Sedimentisphaerales; family Anaerohalosphaeraceae; genus Anaeroglomus. The sequence continues at coordinate 8,954 of JBHJNC010000177.1, read as the reverse complement.
TTTGTTCAGGTGATTCGGCATTATGAAAGCGGAGCGCTTTTGGGCGTGCATATGATTGGGCATAATGCAACCGAAATTATTGAAAGCGCAACGGCGATGCTGTCGATGAAAGCCAGCGGCAAGCAGCTGGCGGAGATGATTTTTGCTCACCCGACTCTGTCGGAAGCGGTCAAGGAAGCCGCGGAAGATTCGTTCCAGCAGGCCCTGCATCTGCCTCCGCGAAAGATTACGCGAGTTGCTGCGGATGTGGAAGAAGCGAAGTAAGGAATTGCAAATCCTAATCAAATAGAGTTTATAATCTCAGATTTTTTTAAAGGTATAAAAATGACGATGCAGACAACAGAGTTTCTAAAAAAACTCGGCACGATTGAACAGATCAAAGCAGCAACAGAAACATGCGATGTGGTGAAGTTTAATACCCATATTCATCTGCCGCCGAATTTCTCGGCATTCGAAACCGTCGAACAGGCAGTTGAGCTGGCGGCTAAAGAGGGCATTAAGGTTCTCGGTGTCGGCAATTATTATAATTTTGATGTGTATGCGGTGTTTACTGCAGAAGCGTTAAAACGCGGCATTTTTCCGCTGTTCGGCACCGAGATTATTGCACTTGAGACGGATTTGCAGAAGCAGGGAATACGCGTCAATGACCCCGGCAATCCCGGCAAGTATTATATCTGCGGCAAAGGCATAAGCCGGTTCGAGACGTTCAGCGGCCGCGCGGCTGAACTGATGAACGGGATTCGCAAAAATGACCGCCTGCGGATGCGTGAAATGACTGCGAAACTTGCCGAAGTATTTGATAAGGCCGGTGCAGCAACAGGTTTGGATGAGCAGGCGGTTATTGCCCGTGTGGTTAAGCGGCATGGATGCAAAGCGGAGATGGTTACCCTTCAGGAACGTCACCTGGCTCAGGCATTCCAAGAGGTCTTTTTTGAGAAGGTTGCCGCGGACAAACGAGCCGAGAAACTTGCGGCGATCTTCGGCTGTGCTTCCAAGTGCAGCCCTGCGGATGCGGTGGGAGTTCAGGATGAGATTCGTTCTCATGTGATGAAAGCGGGCAAAAGCTGCTTTGTGCCTGAAACCTTTGTCAATTTAGCACAAGCCAAAGAATTAATTCTGGAATTGGGCGGAATACCCTGTTATCCGGTTTTGGCGGATGGTTCCAAGCAGCGGTGTGAATATGAAGCTACGCCGGAACAACTTGTCGAAACCATCAAGGCCGGCGGCTATCGAATGGTGGAATTTATTCCTACTCGGAACACCCCTGAAGTACTGACTGAATATGTTACCGCGTTTCGCAAGGCAGGGATCGCGGTGGTGGCCGGAACGGAGCATAATACCCTGGCGCCGCTGCCGATTGAGCCGGCCTGTGTCGGCGGCAAGGCGATTCCGGATGCGGTAAAGGCGATTTTCTGGGAAGGCGTTTGCATACTGGCTGCACATGCATTTTTGAAAGCTCATGGGCAGAAGGGCTTTATGGACTGCAACTGCAGCGAGGGGGAAAAGCGCATTGAGACGTTCCGGAAAATCGGGGCAGCAGTATTGAAAACGTTCTTCAAAAAATAGAAATGGATTCAAGCATGGAAAAAAAACATAGTATAGCAATCATTTTACGGATGCTGCTGGGGCAAAATGGACAGTACCCGATAGTGAGTTTTGCTGGCAACACAGGTTCATCCTGCAGCGGGTGTTTTGAAATCAGCTTGCCTGCCGATTATACGGATGAAAGTGCGATTGAAAGCATCTCCGAAGCGGTTCATTCAAAAGCGGAGCAGATTCGTTCGGTCTGTGTCGAAGGTGTCGGACAATATCAAGTCGTACCGGCATCGAGCCTGTCCGGCAGAGTTGCAGGCAAGGTTGTCGTCGTGACCGGTGCTGCACAGGGCTTTGGATTGGAGATCGTGCAGGATTTGGTGCGGCAGGGTGCGCTTGTCGCGATGGCTGATATTAATGAGGCCGAGACTCGCAGACAGGCCGAACTGCTGCAACAGCAGTATGGGACAGGCCGCGTGCTGGCGGTGGTCATGAATGTAACCGATCAGAAGTCGATTAACGCCGCAATCGAGCAGGTGATTGATACCTTTGGCGGACTGGATGTGTTTATTTCCAATGCGGGTGTCTTGAAAGCAGCCAGTGTAAAGACTCAGCCGGAGAAGGATTTTGATTTTGTAACCGCGGTGAATTACAAGGGTTATTTCTTGTGTACGCAGGTTGTTGCTCCAGTGATGGCATTGCAGCATCAGGTGGATCCCAATTATATGAGCGATATTATCCAGATTAATTCCAAGTCGGGACTGGTCGGCTCGAACCGCAATGGGGCATACGCCGGCGGCAAATTCGGCGGTATCGGACTGACGCAGTCGTTTGCACTCGAGTTGATTGAAGACGGCATCAAGGTCAATTCCATCTGCCCGGGCAATTTTTTTGATGGTCCGCTGTGGTCGAATCCGGAAAATGGATTGTTCGTTCAATATCTGCGAACGGGTAAAATTCCGGGAGCGAAGACCATTGAAGATGTCAAGCGGGCGTATGAGGCTAAAGTGCCGATGGGACGCGGCTGTACAACACCGGATGTAATGGCGGCCGTTTATTATTTGGTCGATCAAAAGTATGAGACAGGCCAGGCCGTTCCGGTCACCGGCGGTCAGGTCATGCTACACTAAAATAGAATCCAAAAGACAGAAGTCAGGAGTCAGAAATGGAACACGCAATACCCTCAAAGCAGTACGCAATACAGCTGATTGGTCCTGATCAGCTGAAACTCAATACCGAAAAGCCGGTCTATGCAGTCGGGCCGCATCAGATATTAGCCCGTGTTGAGGCGGTTGGTCTGTGCTTTTCCGATTTAAAGCTGCTCAAGCAATTCGATAAACACGTGCGGAAATCGCCGATTATGTCGGGTATCGACCTGGCGATTTTATCGGAGATTCCAAGCTATAAACCTAACTTCGAGCCCACTGTGCCGGGTCACGAGGCATTTTGCACGATTGTGGCGGTTGGCGCCAAAGTCAAACGGCATCAGGCTGGTCAGCGTGTGCTGGTGCAGACGGATTACCGATGGCTGAGGACTATTGAGTCGAATTCAGCATTTGGCTACAATATGGAAGGCGGTCTGCAGCAGTATGTGCTGATGGATGAGCGTGTCATCGTCGACCCGGCGAAAAACGAAAGCTTCCTGATCCCGGTGGATAAACAGGTAAGTGCTTCGTCGATTGCGCTGGTTGAACCCTGGGCATGTGTCGAAAGCTCCTATATTACCGAGGAACGCAATACGATGCTGGCGGGAGGACGGCTTTTGATTGTTGCCGATGCCGGCAGGCAGGTTGAAGGGATTGCCAAGAGCTTTGCTCCCAACGGCAAACCTGCCCAGATTACAGCTGTTTGTGCTGAGAACAGCCAGTATAAAGCGGTTGAGGCCCTTGGCATCAAGACGGTGCGTGCCGAGACGCTGGATGGACTGCCGAAAGAAGGATTTGACGATATTGTTTATTTCGGTTCGCGAAAGGAAACCATCGATATTCTTAATGATAAACTGGCTGCGTATGGGATTATCAATATCGTACTGGGCGGACAGAAAATCGGACGCGATGTGTCGGTTGGTGTCGGGCGGACGCATTATGGTATGACCCGCTGGGTAGGTACGGTGGGCGGCAACGCATCCGAAAGTTATCGCAATATCCCTGCCATCGGCGAAGTCCGCAAGGGCGATAAGGCGATTATCATTGGGGCGGCCGGTCCGATGGGACAGATGCATACGATCCGCCTGATTTGTTCAGGTGTTGAAAATATCTCTGTGGTCGGTACGGACTTTGACGATGAACGGTTGGCCGCACTGGGACAAAAAGCCAATGCGATGGCCAGAGAACGCGGCGTGAAATTGTCTTTGGTCAATTCGCAGAAAAATCCGGTCACCGACAAATTTAATTATTTTGCGATTATGGCGCCGGTCGGGGCCCTGGTTGCTCAGTCGGTCAAAGACAGCCTGCCGGGCGCATTGATTAACATCTTTGCCGGTATTCCGGCGTCGGTCAAGCAGGATTTGGATCTGGATACCTACATCGCCAACCGCTGCTTTATGTTTGGTACCAGCGGCTCGCGGCTGTCGGATATGATGATCGTGCTGCAAAAGACTCTGTCGGGTCAGCTGAATACCGATTGTTCGGTCGATGCGGTCAGCGGTATGGCTGGGGCCGTAGATGGGATTCGGGCTGTCGAAAACCGGTTAATGGCCGGCAAGATTATCGTTTATCCGCAGCTTAAAGAGCTGCCGCTGACGCCGTTGTCGGAGCTGCATAAGACGTATCCAGCCGTTGCAAAGAAACTCAATCATGGGATGTGGACAAAAGAAGCGGAAGATGAATTGCTGAGAACTGCAGTTTAAAACAGGAGCTGGCATATGAGTAAATCTTCATATTATATCGCGGTTGATCTTGGAGCCGAAAGCGGACGAATTATGCTTTCCGGGCAGGATGGCGGTAGAATCAATATCCAGGAAATCTATCGCTTTCCAAATGGTCCAGTCAAGCAGGATGGTTCACTGCGATGGGATTTCAACAAGCTGTTTGGGGAAATCAAGACCGGACTGAAAAAGGCGTTTGCCGTCCAGAAAGATGTAGTCAGTATCGGTGTCGATACGTGGGGTGTTGATTATGGGCTGATTGACGGCGACGGCAAGTTAATCGAAAATCCATACCATTACCGTGACAGCCGGACAGATGGTATGATTGAGGCGGCATGCAAGGTGATGCCGAAAGAGCAGATATATAAGCATACCGGGCTTCAATTTATGCAATTCAATACACTTTATCAGTTGATTGCCTGTCGAAGAAATCGCCCCGAGCTGATCGAAAGAGCCAAGCATCTGCTGTTTATGCCAAATTTGATTATGTATTATCTGTGCGGGGATATTTCGGCAGAGTACACGATCGCCAGTACCTCACAGATGATGGATATGAGCACCGGTACCTGGTCGGATGCCATCTTTAAGGCGTTTGATTTACCTAAAGCCATTTTGCCGAAAGTGGTCAATCCCGGCGCCAAGCTGGGGGTTTTGAAGAAAGAACTTGCCGCTGAATTCGGCTGCGCGGCGGTGGATATTGTTGCGGTGGGGACCCATGATACAGCCTCGGCGGTAGCTTCAGTTCCTGCCGATGGCAAAGGAAGCTGGGCCTATTTGTCCAGCGGCACCTGGTCGCTGATGGGAATCGAAATACCCAATGCGATTATCAATCCACAGACAACTGAACTGCAATTTACGAATGAAGGCGGCGTTCAAAATACGATCCGCTTGCTGAAGAATATTATGGGATTGTGGCTTGTGCAGGAATGCCGGCGTCATTGGGCTTCAGAAGGGCGGGAGCTGGATTATAAGCAAATTGCGTCGATGGCGTCACAAAGCCAGCCGTTCCAGGCGTATATTGATCCGGATTATACTGAATTTTTTGCACCCGGCCGTATGCCTGAAAAGATCAAAGCATACCTGAAGAAAACCGGACAGAAGGACATTTCAGACGAAGGTCAGATGATACGCGTGATTCTCGAAAGCCTTGTTGTGCGGTATTGTCAGGTTTTTCAGTCTTTGGAAAATCTTTCCGGCACACCGATTGACGTGCTGCATATTGTTGGCGGCGGCTGTCAGAATGAACTGCTGAACCAATTGACTGCCGATGCGCTGGGTAAAAAAGTAGTGGCTGGACCAGTGGAAGGGACGGTATTGGGCAATGTGCTGGTGCAAATGCAGGCAAGCGGTCAGATTGATTCATTGCAGGCCGGCCGGCAGATGGTTGCCAAGTCTTTCCCGTTGAAGGAATTTGTGCCCCAGTGTTCGTTGGGATGGCAGAATTTTAAAAATAAGTATTCGCATTAACATCTATCCAGAAAGGTCCTATGAACAGAAGTGATGAAATCAACGTTTTGCTCAAGCAGATAACTGAGCTGTCCCATGAGTTTGGTACTCGTGATTATGTCTGCGCGGGGGGCGGTAATACGTCCTGCAAGAACAGTACGACGCTGTGGGTTAAACCTTCCGGGACGACCCTGGCGGACTTGACCCCGCAAAGTTTCGTTGCGATGAATCGAGCCAGGCTGTCCGAGCTTTATGATATTGCGGTTCCGGCCGAACCGTCAGCTCGTGAAGCTCTCGTCAAACAAAAGATGGAAGATGCGCTGTTGCCCGGCGTGTCTGGCAGAGCTTCTGTTGAAGCGCCTCTGCATAACTCGCTCAGTGCTCGGTTTGTTGTGCATACTCACCCGTCTCTGGTTAATGGGATGACTTGTGCCAAAGACGGCAAAAGTGCGGCCAAAGCGATGTTTCCTGACGCATTATGGCTGGATTACATTGATCCGGGATATACACTATGTATGCAGGTGCGGCAGGAAATCTTGAATTACAAGACAAAGAATGGCCGTGAACCTGGGATGATTTTCCTGAAAAATCATGGCGTTTTTGTCTCCGGGGATAACCCAGAGCAAATCCGTGAGCTTTACAAAGAGATACTTGGCAAGCTTCGGCAGGCGTATCAAAAGGCTGGTATTTCAATGAAGCTCCAAATTGCTCCGATAGCTTCTGCGCAAAAGGCAGCGGACGCCAGAAGAACCCTTCTTGATGCAATGGATTCGCCCGAATTTGCTGTGGAGATCAGCGGGCATTTTGATGTTGCCGATGGGCCAATTTCTCCGGACCATATTGTGTATTCCAAATCCTATCCGTTTGTGGGGACACCGACGCGAGAAGCGATTTTAGAATTCAAGCGAAAAAATGGATACTTGCCGCATGTTGCTGCATTTGACGGGATGGTTTTCGGCATTGGGCAAACGGCCAAAAAAGCCGAACTGGCTTTGCTGCTGTCTCAAGATGGGGCATTGGTCAAGAAGCTGGCAGAAGCCTTTGGCGGAATTGATTATATGACGGATCGGGCACGCGGTTTTATAGAGAACTGGGAAGTTGAGTCTTACCGCAGTAAACAACTCTAAAAAAAGGGAAAATTATGCAGACAGAAAAACGAATTGAACAGGCGTACCAGATAGCAAAAGAGCAATATGCTCAATTTGGCGTGGATGTTGAAAGAGCCCAGACTCTGTTAGCCGATATTCCCGTTTCAATGCACTGCTGGCAGGGAGATGATGTCGGCGGATTTGAACGTGTTGGAGCGGAATTGTCCGGAGGCGGGATTCAGGCGACTGGAAATTACCCCGGCAAGGCCAAGTCCATCGCGCAGCTGCGGGCGGATATTGAAAAGGCGCTGAGCCTGATTCCGGGCAAACACCGTCTGAATCTTCATGCCTCTTATATCGATAATGGGGGAAAATATATCGAACGCAATCAGATTGAACCGAAGCATTTCCAGAGCTGGATTGACTGGGCCAAAGGAAAATTACACGGGATTGATTTTAATGCTACCTATTTTTCACATCCGAAAGCCGCGGACGGTTTTACACTGAGTCATTGCGATCAGGGAATTCGAAATTTCTGGATTGAGCATGGTATCGCCTGCCGGAAAATCGGGGCCGAAATAGGCAAGCAATTAAAGACCGCAACCGTTACGAATGTCTGGATTCCCGACGGGTTTAAGGATATCCCAGTGGACCGATCCGGCCCGCGTGAACGGCTGACGGATTCTTTGGACAAGATTTTTGCGGAAAAGATTGACCCTAAGCATAATCTTGATGCTGTCGAGTCAAAGCTGTTTGGAATCGGTGCTGAAAGCTATACCGTAGGTTCACATGAGTTTTATATGGGGTATGCGGTCAGCCGTCAAAAGCTGCTGTGCCTGGATGCCGGGCATTTCCATCCGACCGAAATGATTTCGGATAAGGTTTCTTCGGTTCTGCAATTTACTCCGGGCTTATTGCTGCATGTCAGCCGCCCTGTACGCTGGGATAGCGACCACGTTGTGATTCTGGATGATGAACTCCAGATGATTGGCAAGGAACTGGTTCGCAGCGGCAAACTGGATAGAATTCATATCGGTCTGGACTATTTTGATGCCAGCATTAACCGTATTGCAGCCTGGGTCATCGGGATGCGAAATATGAGCAAGGCGTTGCTTCTGGGCCTGCTTGAACCGAAAGATACATTGATCCAGATGGAAAAGCAGGGTGATTATACCGGCCGCCTGGCGATGTCGGAGGAAATTAAAGCTCTGCCATGGGCTGCGGTATGGGATTACTATTGCATGAAGCAGGGAGTGCCGGCAGGTATGGCCTGGTTTGATAAAGTTAAAGAGTACGAAAAACAGGTTCTTGCCGCTCGGTCCTGATCAATAAAACAAAACCGATATTGATTCAGGGATCTGCCTGACGGCTGCATTACGACAAGATGTGTTGTTTTCGATAGGCCGAAGGGCAGGTCCCTGTTATTTTTTTGAACAGACGAGAGAAATAAAAAACGTCGTTAATTCCTACCTGCAGGGCGACATGTTCAAGTGAATCATCGGTGCTTAATAGAAGCGATTGTGCGTTTTCAATGCGGCGTTTATTGATATATTGAATCGGAGAAATCCCCATCAGCCTGGTAAACAGATTCGAGAAATAAATCGGATTAAGACCGGCAATATCTGCAAGCTGGCTCAGGCTGATAGGTGAGTTGATGTTTTGATAAATATATTCTGTAATATCCTGAAACCGCGTCAAGCCGCTGATGGCATGTGATATTTTGGACTGGTCGCACTCTTTAAAAAAAACCGCCAGCAACATCCGCATCAGGGCATTGCTTTCCAGGATTTCACTCGCGGATTTCAGGTTATCCAGCTTGGCCGCTCGTTCCGTCACTCTTTTATAAATGGGCTTATTGGCATCATACTCAATCAGTTCTTTGCCGGGATTTAATTGCAGAATGCGGTCGAAAACGTGACGGTCGATGCGGTGGTTTTCTGTGTTGGCCACATAGCTGCACCGCAGAATCGAAAGGATATCGATGCCGTTCTGCAAGCGCGTGGTAAAATGCACATAGTACT